>JAURNZ010000061.1 GCA_030829925.1 Gammaproteobacteria bacterium
AAAAAGAAGGTGGTGGGCTTTATTTCCTAGGAGACATATGCAAATAGTGCTTATCATTTTAATTACTCTCTTTTTTGGTGCATCGACCCACAATCCATTCTCGGGAATTCATGTTGACGCCCAAAACGATGGTTTTGTGATCTCAGTTGAAGACGCCTCTTTAAGCGAGACCATTGAAGAAGTGTGCTGGTCAATGAAACGGCCTTGTCACACAGAAAACATTAATGAAAAAACAAACCTTCCTCCCACTTTTTTCAAATATGACGAGTGGCTTGAGTGGCTGGGCAATCACTATCAAATTAAATTTTATCCTGCCACTCAAGTTTTCAGATCTCCAACAAAGACCAAACACAACCTTATTAAAGAGGCTTATAAACCGAGTTTCCAAAAACCATCTGAATTAAAAAAACAACTCCAAAAAAGCCTAGATCCAGGCAGCGCTTCATTCAAAGACATTGATACACTTAATATACTATATATGTATGCAAAGCCTGAAAAAATCATAAAAATAGCCAGCGACGCTCGCAAACTTGACTGTCAACCTGCACACATTTTAGCCAAGATAGACGTTGTTTCTGTAGCCTCAGAGGTACTAACAGACCTGGGTATAGATGTCTTTGGCACTTGGCTGAAACTCAATCACAATCAACTTTTAGGGCTTGAACTTTTAAAAAAAATGACCGTGTTAGAAACTCAAGGACAAGCTTCTTATCTAGCAAAACCTACAAGCATATTATTACCAAATCAAAAAATGATAATAAAAAATCTTGAAAAAAACAAAGGCATTACTCAACCCGCGACACTTGACCTTTCAATGCAGTTTGAATTTCAGGGTAATGATGGCATTTTGGCATCGTTTGAACTTAAACATGTCTATTTAAACAATAATCAATTTACAGAGCATCAGTTTAAAAACAATGCCATCCTTGTTAATAATGAAGTATCTTTAATAGGTGGACTTAGGGAAAAAAACAATATCTATGAAAATCATTGCTTCCCCTGGGTTTCACACATACCAATTTTGGCAGATTTATTATGTCATACGACCACACATAACAAAGATCAAGTTGTTTTATTGTTTATTCACCCACAGCGACTTCAGCGTTGTGCTTAAAGCATTAAGAAGAATTTGACAAACTCAGTAATTATGTACATTATATGTTTTATTGATCACTTACTGGGGTGTCGCCAAGCGGTAAGGCACGGGGTTTTGATCTCCGCATGCGTAGGTTCGAATCCTACCACCCCAGCCAAATATTTATATAATTAAAGGTTGCCTCTTTTTAAATATATTAAAATTCTTCCTAAAAAATTAATTTTTGCATGAAAAACATTGTTTTGTTGTATATAATTCATTAAATGATGAAAGATATGTTTATAATCCACGGCAATACAAATGCCGAGCTGGCTCAGACTGTTGCCAAATCACTTAATTGTCATATCATTAGCAACTGCGTTCAACGCTTTAGTGATGGCGAAGTTATGGTTGAAATCAATGAGAATGTTCGAGGAAAGCACGCCTGCATCATTCAATCAACCTGTGACCCTGTAAACACATCCCTTATGGAAATTTTATTAATAGCAGATGCTTTAAAGCGTGCATCGGTCAATTATATCACAGTTGTCATTCCATATTTTGGTTATGCTCGTCAAGATAGGAGACCCAGGTCCTCTCGAGTACCTATAAGCGCAAAGCTCATTGCTAACTTAATCACGGTAACAGGAATATCCAGAGTAGTAACAGTTGATCTTCATGCTGACCAGATACAAGGTTTTTTTGACATACCAGTGGATAACATATACTTTTCAAAGCTAATCATGGAAGACCTTGTCAACCACCCATCAGACAACCCGGTTATTATTTCACCCGATGTCGGTGGACTGGTTAGAGCACGATCTATCGCAAAACAATTTAAAGACAGTGACATAGCCATTGTGGACAAAAGAAGACAAAAAGCTAACCATGTTGAGGTTATGAATATCATCGGGGATGTCAACAACAAAGACTGCTTTATAATCGATGACATCGTTGATACAGCAGGCACTTTATGTAAGGCCGCAGCATTCCTGAAAGAGCAAGGCGCAAAGAAAATAATTGCTTATTGTACTCACCCAGTGCTCTCTGGCAATGCGATTGAGAACCTTGAAAACTCACCTATTGACGTCTTAAAAGTAGCAAATTCTATTCCTTTGAACACAGAATCCAAAAATTCGTCTAAAATAGAAGTATTGGATATAGGACCAATGCTTGCTGAAACACTTCACAGAATTAGTTTAAGCAAGTCGGTCAGTGATATGTTTTAAAGGAAGAAATCATGAACAAACAAATTGAACTTACAACGACCTCAAGGTCAGTTAAACCTAACCTTAATAACTTTATACCTGCTGTTGTTTATGGCGGGAAAGGTGATAATGTACTTGTAGAAATTGACGCCAAAACAATTGATCGCTTGTTTCATACTACCGCATTTCATACGCATGTTATCAACCTAATGATCGATAAGAAAAAAACACCTACCTTACTCAAAGATTGGCAACTAAACGCCATTAGCAGAAAAGTTATTCACATGGATTTTTATAGAGTAAGCGCAAATAACCCAGTTGACATTGATGTACCCTTGAGAATTATTGGCGATGAAACATGCAAAGCAATTACAGATGAAAAGGGTGTTTTACAACTTCATATGACTGAAATTAGCGTAACATGTCTACCAAAAGACATTCCAGAGCATATTGATGTTAATATTTCAGAGCTAGCCCTTAAACAAACCATTCACGCTAGCGATCTTCAATCATTAAAAGGGGTGTCTTTTAACATACAAATTGATGAAACACATGACCCTGCTATAGTTTCTATTCAGCCACCAATCACAGAAGAGACTGAAGAAGAAGCAACAACTGAAGCCGAGAACATCGCCAAGCCTTCGGAAACCAACACTGCAGAGAGTGACACTGAGTAAAAACTTATGATTAAGTTGATGTGCGGCCTGGGAAACCCAGGAAACAACTACTCAAACACAAGGCATAATGCTGGCAGATGGCTAATTAATGCTTTCACACATCAACTTAATACAACCCCCGTAAAAGAGAAAAAAGGTGGATATTGGTGCAGCGGGGAAGCCAATGGAAACACCATCTACTTTTTTGAGTCTGCAGCTTATATGAATGAATGTGGGAAATCTATTGCTGACTTTGCTCGTTACTATAAAATCAAACCTGATGAAATCCTAATTGCTTATGATGAACTTGCCCTTGCACCAGGAACCATTAAACTTAAGCAAGGCGGGGGTAGCAATGGGCACAATGGCATTAAAGATTGCATCAAACACATTGAAAACCCAATGTTCTACCGGTTAAAAATTGGAATAGGTCGTCCATTTGACGCTTCCATGACCAAACATTACGTGTTAAAATCGCCTAGTATTTCTGAAAAAGACCTAATTTGTAGTGCCATTGATGACGTTGTGCCACAATTACCACTGCTAGGGCAGGGTCAGTTTCAGCCTTTTATGCACAATTTACATACGAGATAATAAACATGGGTTTCAAATGTGGCATCGTTGGCCTTCCAAATGTTGGAAAATCAACTCTATTTAACGCACTTACTTCTGGCAAAGCTGTTGCTAGCAACTATCCTTTTTGTACCATTGAACCAAATGTTGGCATGGTCGCAGTCCCTGATGAAAGACTGGATCAAATTCAAGCGATCGTTCAAAGCCAACAAGTTATACCTGCATCAATGCACTTTGTGGACATTGCTGGTTTAGTTAAAAATGCCTCCAAAGGAGACGGTCTTGGCAACCAGTTTCTTGCAAACATAAGAGAAACCCAAGCCATAGTCCATGTTGTGCGCTGCTTTGACAATGATGATATTACCCACGTGGAAGGGAAAATTGACCCAATTGCAGACGTAGAAATTATTGAAACTGAACTACTTTTATCTGATATGGAGCGAGTAGAAAAACAAATAGAAAAAACAAAAAAAGTTGCTAAATCTGGGAACAAAGAAGGGAAAGCTTATCTCGCAGAATTAGAAACTTTGTTAAACTTATTAAACGATCTTGACCTATCAACCATTTCTAATGACCAAGTGCTATTAGGTAATGAACTAGGCCTTCTTTCCTTTAAACCTATGATGTATGTTGCTAACGTTGATGAACAAAGTTTAAATGGCAATGACTACGTAGAAAAACTTATTGCACACGCCAATAAAAACAAACGCCCTTGCATTACAGTCTGTGCAAATATTGAGGCTGAACTTTCTGAGCTAGATACAGAAGAACAAACATCTTTCCTAGAAGATTTAGGCCTTACAGAATCCGGTCTTAATAAACTAATTAAATCTGGTTACAAGCTACTAAACTTGCATAATTATTTTACAGCAGGACCAAAAGAGATTAGAGCCTGGACCATTCCAATTGGAGCAAACGCTCAGACATCTGCGAGAGTCATACATACCGACTTTTACAAAAAATTTATCCGTGCCGAAGTCATTGGCTTTAATCATTTCATTGATGATGGCGGGACACAACAAGCAAAACAAAAAGGTCACCTTCAAGTAGAAGGCAAAGATTATATAGTTAAGAACGGAGATATAATCTACTTCTTAATAGGGAAATAAGCCATTAATTATTCAGAATAAAGCATGAAAATAAGAACAATGGTTGATAAAACCATGCATTATCACCCACACCGCGAAACACAATTAACGCTTGCACTATATTGCTGTAATTAAGCATAATTGATCATGGAGGAGTTGAGAGACTTATTAATGATCGATCACCCTATGGAACACAGCGCTAATGTTTCGGCGGCAGTCACATACTTAGACTGCATGTCGAGCAACTTTAAGTTAGCAACAAAAGAAATTGACAGTGATCAAGCTTGTTTGTTTATCACTGGATCAAGTGGTTCTGGCAAATCAACCCTTGCCAAAATGATTCTCTATCATTACGAATCAGCACATCTCATCACGGGAAATCAAGGCACCAGTGTACACAACATAACAAAATTTATAGCCACCCATTTGGGCATAAATCTTTACAGTAACTCTGAAGAACACACTAATCGTGGCACACAACTCATCAATCAACTAAAGCAATCTGGGAGCGAGTGTCTATTTATTATAGATGATGCACACTTAATGCCTGGCAGTACGCTTTCCGTTATTATGCAACTAATTAATATACAACCAACCGTTAGATTTATTTTAATTGGTGACAGTCATTTTATTGATAAAGCAGATGCTTTGTCGGTTGGTAGCTATAAAAAAAGCCACTTTGAAATCGAACCCCTAACCTATAAAAACGCAAAATCATTATTATTAAACCAATATCAATTAAAGTTGGGTGCGCGAAAATTAAAACAACTTTTAATTGAAACCAAGGGCAACCCCTCACAAATTGAAAGTTATATTAAAAAAAAGGTTCACCTCAAAAAAATAAATCTTAAAGTCTACCTACATCATTTCACCAAACACAGCAAAGATTTCTTTTTGATGACAGTAGGGGCCTTAATTTTAGCTACCGGTTATTTTACTTTTCAACACTTTTCACCCAAGCATAATCATATAAATATTGTTCTCAACAAACAAAACAATGAGTTCCAAAGTGATTTTGCTCCTTCGGTTTGTTACCCGAACATGGCAGCCACTGAAAAAACAAAAAATATTGACAATGTACCTCTGTACGTTGTGCAACTGCTTAGTGTGAGAAAACCAAGTAGCATTCAAAACATTTCAAAATCATTGAGATCAGTGCCATTTAAACCTGTGATGATTAAAAATAAAAAGTCTGGCTTATATACCCTTTATTACGGGCCATTCTTTACAAGAGAAGATGCTAAAGAAGCTTTAGCTCACTTACCTGATGGGTTAAAAACACTTAACCCATGGATCAGACCTGTCGATCAAGCAGATTTAGCCTAGTTTTTTTTAAAATGACAAAATAATGACCATCCATTTCTTGGTTTGGCAATATTTGCCAACCAACATCTGACTGCAAACCAACTGGCAACTTAAATAGTTTTACCTCTACATCATTTCTGCTAGAAATAAAAGACAATATTTGATCTGAATTTTCTTCTTGCAAAATAGAGCATGTCGAATAAATTAAAAACCCTCCGACTGTCACACTAGACCATGCGTTTTTAAGCATTTCTGACTGGGTCTGACACAACTCACTCAAGTCCCAAGGGTTGAATTTTTTTTCAGGGTGTCGCTTAACTACTCCTGAACCAGAACATGGGGCATCAAGCACAACAAGGTCAAATAAACAATCCATATTATGATCGTCTTCACACCAATTTTTCTTTATAACACTTATGTTTTTATTGGTGCTATTGAATCGCCTTAAGTTCTGATCCAGTATGCCTAACCGCACATCGTCTACATCAGTACAAGTCAAGCTAATATCTGGAAAATCTCTCAATAAAACATAAGCCTTGCCTCCTGGTGCTGCACAAGCATCAAGTACATTGTTAGGTTTAGGTATTTGCTTTAACACTAAATGAATCATTTGAGCAGATATATCCTGTATATAACCCCAGTCATCATCTGTATTTACAATACTATCTAAAACTGCGTGATGATTGATTTTTAATGCTGTATCAAGAGTATCAGTAGTAGATAATTGATCTTTATATTTTGAAAGAAGGCTCTGGGCTTTTTGACTTGATGACGTATTTAACCATTTTTGAGGAATGCATTGGTTAGATAAAACAATCGACTTCAAATGCTCTGGCCAGTTTTTTTTTATTGCTTTTATCAGCCAACCTGGATGAGCCATCATCAAGCTTGGTTTGTTTTTATATAATTCTTCATAATTGTTTTGATTAAGAATATATTGCCTTAAAACTTTATTAACCAACGCATCCGCCCACTTTAATTTTAAAGCCCTAGCTAAATCAACTGAATGATTTACGACGTGATGGTTTGACTCCTGTAAGTGATTAATCCTAACGAGACTAGTAATAAGCAAAAGTTCCAACTCACGATTCTTTTTTTTTATTGGCTTTTCAAGCAGCCCATTCAGTACCTCTATATATCTATAGTACCAACGAAGTGTTTGCTTGATTAAATCCCAAGAATAACCTTTGTTTTGGCAATCATCCACATGTTTTTTTTTCAAATAGTGATTTTTATCAATAACTTGAATTAAACACCGAATTATTTTAATATAATCACTATATTGATCGAGGTTAGTAGTCAATCTTCGCATCCATTATAAGATTTTTATTATAATGATTTAATTCATTTTATCAAACATAGGAAGCAATATGCATACATTACCCCCTTTACCATATGAAAAAGACGCTTTGGAACCATTAATATCTGCTGAAACACTTGACTACCATTATGGCAAACACCATAAAACATATGTAGACAAGCTTAATGTTTTAATTGAAAACACTCCTTTTCAATCATTGGAGCTTGTTGAAGTTATTAGAAAGTCTGAAGGACCTATCTTTAATAACGCTGCACAAATCTGGAATCATACTTTTTATTGGCATTGTTTAACACCAACAAAAGATACAAAACCATCTGAAAAATTATTAGATGCCATAAATAAAAGCTTTGGTTCTTTTGATTCTTTCAAAAAACAATTCAAAGACAAAGCATTAAACAACTTTGGATCAGGTTGGACATGGCTTGTTGCCGATAAAGAAGACAACCTTAGTATTTTAAACACTTCAAATGCCCAAACCCCAATAAGCAATGAAGAGTATCGTCCATTAATGACTTGTGATGTATGGGAACATGCTTATTACATCGACACGAGAAATAATCGCGCTCAATATTTAGAAAATTACTGGGCCCTGATTAACTGGTCGTTCATTAACGAACAATTTAAATAAAAATTAGCTCTAATGTCTTTAAAAATAACTGACGAATGTATCAATTGCGATGTTTGCGAACCTGTTTGCCCAAATGAAGCAATTTATATGGGCAAAGAAATTTATGAAATAAATCCTGAATTATGTACAGAGTGCATGGGTCACCATGATGAACCTCAATGTATGGTTTTTTGCCCTGTCGCATGTATTGAAACAGGCAAAGAAGAAGATCAGGAAACATTGCTAACTCGTTTTCAGTTACTCACTGAAAAGGTTTGACATTTTGGGCAGTAAAAACTAGATCTTTGTGCCAAAACCAACCGCTCAATTGCTGTGCCACACTTAAAGCAAAGCTCTCCTTCTCTCCCATAAACCATTAATGACTGTTTAAAGTAGCCTGGCTTTTCTTTTCCAGAGATAAAATCTCTTAAAGTTGTACCACCTTGTTCTATTGATTTATGGAGTGTGTTTTTAATTTCCAGTACCAACCCACCAACTTCTTCTTCTGATATGGTGCATCCTTTTTTCATAGGATTAATTCCTAGTTTAAACAAAACTTCACTTGCATAGATATTGCCAACCCCAACCACAACATTTTGATCCATGATTAGCTGTTTGATTGTTTTAGTAGATTGATTCACTTTTTTTAAGAGTTGTTTTTCACAAAAATCAGCTGAAAGCGGCTCAGGGCCCCATGCTGTCATCTTTTCTCTCCAAGCCTCACTATACCTTACCACAAACCCAAACCGCCTAGGATCATGGTAAATGAGACTATGACCGCCGGTAAAATGAAACATATAATGGTCGTGTTTCTTTTTTTTAATTTCACTTGTGGTTTCAACCCTCAAACTGCCGCTCATACCTAAATGCATCAACAGTTTTTCTTGCCCGAAATTAAATATTAGATATTTAGCTCTTCTATTAATATCCAAACATGGTGAACCAATAAAATCATCCTTTGTAAAATCACAAGGATATCTTAATTTTTTTTGAGAGCTATCTATAGACAAAAGGCTCTCACCCTTTGCATAACCAATAACGCCTAATCTTGTTGTTTCAACTTCCGGTAACTCTGGCATATTTTTTTCAATACATTTACTATATTATGCATGGAATTTATAAATGAACAATATATTTTGGCATCAGGTTCACCGATGCGACAACAAATACTTAAACAATTAAGTATCAACTTCAACATTCAACCTAGCAATATTGACGAAACACCACTTGAAGGAGAGTTACCAGAACAACTGGTTGTTAGGCTTGGTAGAGAAAAGTGTCAAAACATCTTAAATTTACAACCGGACTCAGTTGTTATTGCCGGAGACCAAATTTTGACATTTGACAATCAAATCATTGGTAAGCCCAAAACAAAAGAAAATGCAAAAAAACAATTGATGCTATGTAGTGGTAACTGGGTTTCTTCACTATCTAATATCACAATCGGGAAGGGTGAAAAAATCCTTCAGAAAACTTCGGAATGCAAAATAAAATATAGAACACTTAATGAAGCCACAATCGATAGTTACATTCAAGATGAGTCGTGCTTAGAATGTGCAGGATCCCTTAGAGTAGAGAGCAACGGTATCTTACTGATTGAAAGCATTCAATCAGATGATCCTTTTTCAATTTACGGCATGCCAATGATTGCAACAGCTGAGCTTTTAGAGCATCACGGACTTGTTAAGCTTTAGGCCAGCCAAATAAGTCTTTAAAATTATTAGTAGTTACCTTAGCTACATCATCAAAAGAGATACTTTTCAGATCAGCCACTGCTTGTGCAACATAATAAACATAAGCAGGTTGATTCTCATGGCCACGATGAGGCACTGGTGCAAGGTAAGGGCTATCTGTTTCAATAAGCATCCTATCCAATGGAACATATTTCACAACCTCTTTCAACTCCAAGGCATTTTTAAAAGATATTATACCTGAAAATGATATATATGCTCCGAGGTCTAGACACGCTTTTGCCATAGACAAGCTTTCTGTAAAACAATGAATAATTACTTTGTCATGAGGAAATTCTTTAAGTATATCAACCGTGTCTTCTGGTGCAGATCTTGAATGAACAATCAAGGGGCATTCATGTTGTTTTGCCAATGAAATTTGCTGTTGAAAAAACTTTTTTTGAAGCTCTTCATGTTCTTTTGTGTAGTAATAATCTAGTCCTGTTTCACCGATACCAATAAATCGAGATCTTTTTTCTGTCATTAAATTAGATATAAAATCCAAATCTTCTAAGGAATGGTTATGCACATCACAAGGATGAATCCCTAAAGTTGCGCACACCTCAGGATGAGCATTAACAATTTCTTCTAAATCATTCACATCTGATCGTTCAACACAAATGGAGAGCATATGTTTTACGCCCTTTTCAATGGCTGCACTTATAGCTTGGTCTGGAGTAAGTTTTTTTAAATGATTAAGGTGACAATGTGAGTCAATTAACATGGCTCTGCATCACGAATATATCTTGTACATATCCAGAACGCAATAAGGTAACAAACAGGAGCCAAAAACAATGCATTTTGGTAATCAGAGATGCTAGGTTTTGCTTTATCATCCATCAAATAGTCCAACAACATGCCAACAACAGGATTAAATAAAATACCGCCAGCAACAACCGCCATATTATTTACGCCTAAAGCAGAACCAACGATATCCTTTGGATTGTTATGCTTTACTAATACAAAGGTCAGCATATGGCTGGCTGAAGCTGCGCCAATTAAAAACAAGATAATGGCTGTATATTTATGTGGATACATGACAAAAAACAGTGACGAAAAAAAACCTAATATAGACCCAAACACCATAGGTATGCGACAACTTTTTATTTTTGTTGCAAGCCAACCCCATACTGGAGAAGAAAGCGCAGTTGCTATCCATATACAGCCCACGCTCTCAGCAGCATGCATAGCAGAGATGTGAAGGGCTTCTTCCAAAAACGGAACTCCCCATGTCCCACCCAACATAATGACGGGCGCCCACTTAAAAAATGCATAAGCTGCATTTGCAATGGTTTGTTTATTTCTTAATGTTGCTTTAATATCTATTTTGAATTTATCTAAACGAGCTTTATCAATCTCTTTCTTTTCATCAGGTATGATAATAAATGCCAGAACAGCAAGTATAAGACCTATAATCCATAATACACGCTGGGACTGAACTATCCCAAGTGATGAAACCATATATGCGAGTGGTGCCTCACCACCCCAAGCTCCTAAACCACCAAGAAACTGTGCTCCCCCCACAAGAACAGGGTATAGTTTAGGATCAAAATATTGACTTGCAGAAACCAATACACAAGTAAATGCAAAAGAAGATCCAAACCCAATTAAAAAACGTCCTACCAACATGCAAATAAAATAGTTGAAAAACGAAAACAAAAACACGCCTAGCGCACAAATCAAACAAGCTAAAACAAGCACTTTTTTCACACTTACAAAATCAAACGCTATACCTGCAGGCACTTGCATGCTTGTATAAGAAATAAAATATATTCCAGCAATCCATCCCATAAGTGATAAACTAACGTTGGCTGACGAAGTCATTTCTGTAGCAATGATTCCAGGAAACACCTGAAGAGCCATCTCATATGATAAAAATATGCCAGCTAATAAGTAAATTGCCCAAGATAAAACGATAGATATATTATTTTCCGATGCAGAATGAGCCAAAAATTTCTCCTAGTAAATCATCAGTAGAAAACAATCCAACCAATTTGTCAAGCTCAAGCTGGATTTCACGCATCACCTCAGCCACCCAAACAACGTCATATTTTTCTTGAGAATGTGATAAAACCTCACAAGCTAAGTGATTTATTTTTATCAAAATATCCAAATGTCTTTGTCTTGCATAAAAAGCATCAGAGGTTGGTTGAATTATTTTTTTTGAAATTAAATCTAAAACAAGTCTCACATCGTATTCATCAAAACTGGATACACAATGTACAGAATGAGATCGCCAATTTAAGTCTTTTTGAATTACCTTATGCTGGTCTTTTTTATTCCATAAAATAAGCATTCTTTTTAAATCAGTTATCAGGCTTTTCGGCAAATCTTTAGACAAGGTATCTAAATCACTTAAATCATTGACATCTACAACCCAGACCACTAAATCAACACTGTCGATCTTAGCTTTAGCTCGCTTTACCCCTTCAAGTTCTATTGTGTTTTTTGTTTCTCGAATGCCTGCGGTATCAGTTATTTGAACCCAGCGGTTTTTTATCAGTAGTCTTTTCTCGATCAAATCCCTAGTTGTGCCTGCTTCAGAGTTTACAATTGCAACGTCGTCTTTCATCAATCGATTTAACCAAGAAGATTTACCAGCATTTGGGGGGCCTAAAAGACAGACGTGTTGATCATGATTAACAGAAACAGCTTCTTGTGTTTGATGATAAAGCTTTTCTATTTCTTCACATATTATCACCAACTCAGAAAGAGACGTATTAGGATTAATATCCTCGCCATCAAAATCTATAGCAGATTCAAGCATGACTCTAAAATGTTTTATTCTTTTTTCTATATTAGCAATTTTTTCAGAAAAGTCGCCTCGCATAGATCGAAGGGCAGCTCTTGCCTGTGCTTCGTTATCTGCATGAATTAATCCACAGATGGCTTCTGCTTTTAACGTTGTCATTTTATCGTTTAAAACCGCACGTAAACTAAACTCTCCAGGTTCCGCTTGTCGACATCCGTGATAAATACACGCTTCTATGATCAACCTAGGAACGATTACGCCCCCATGGCCTTGTAACTCTAGAACTGATTCTCCAGTATAAGAATTGGGTCCTTCAAAATAGAGCAACAACCCCTCATCTATTTTGTTTTTAAGTTGATCATAAAAATAAGCAAAAGATGCCATTCTTGGCTTAACCGCAGAAACGGATAAATTACTAAGCAATGGAATCATCTTTTTTATCTTAGAGTCAGGCCCAGATAACCTTACAATCGAAACACCTGCGACACCCGGGGGTGTCGCCTGAGCAACAATTACATGGTCATCATTCATCAACTATGTTTTTTAGTTAAGTACCACTGCTGAAGCGCTGAAAGCACTGCATTTGTAAGCATATACAAAGCCAGTCCAGCTGGAAACTGGCAAAAAATGAAGGTCATCATGACTGGCATTATCATCATAGCTTGTTCCTGTGCAGGATCAAGATTAGTAGGTGTTAGTTTTTGCTGAAAGAACAATCCTAATCCCATAATTAAAGGCAAAATATAATATGGGTCATATGATGATAAATCAGGAATCCATAAGAAACTTGCATGCCTAAGTTGAACGCTCTCAACCAAAACCCAGTAAAGCGCTATTAAGAAAGGAAACTGAATAAGAATGGGTAAACATCCGCCCATTGGGTTGACGCCTTCCTCTTTATATAAAGCCATAATCGCTTGGCTTTTTTGAGCTGCATCATCTTTGAATCGTTCTTGAATGTCTTTTATTCTTGGTTGAAGCGCTTTCATTTTCAAGCTTGCAACAAACCCTTTTTCTGACATTTTATAAAAAATAAGTTTAATCAATGCTGTCGTAAGAATAATAGCAAGACCCCAGTTATTAAAGGCATCATGTATAAAATTAAGCACCTTAAAAATAACCTCTGATAACAACCAGAGCCAACCATAATCAATTGTTAAATTTAAACCTGGCGCAATACCAGCCAAAACATCAGCTAACTCTGGACCTGAGTAAAGTGTCTCAGAAACAGTAAGCGATTCATTGCTTGATAAAGTGTATTGCATCCCCAGCATAGAAGCTGAAAAGCGTGACAAGCCATTTTTATCAACTGGTAACCACTGCGTATTCAAAACAGACGAACCCATAGCTTGAGGTACCCAAGCGTTTAAGAAGTAGCGCTGCTGAACAGAAAACCAACCAGCATTATCTAAACTTATTCCACCTGAATCTGACGCGATTTGCGTATAAGGCAATTTAACATAAGGTGTTTCTTTCGTATGATAACTAACACCTGAATAAGTTGGTAATACAAACCATCCCGAACTTTCTTTAATCCCTGCACCAGGTTGAAAATTCTTAGGCGTATCCATTACTTTTTCATCTGATGCATGCAACGACACAAAGCTTGAATATGGAACAACCTTTTGATTAAGAGCACCTATATTTTCAACATAGTTAGTTTGCTTGATAGTGTAAGGATCTTCGCCAAATTCAAATGTTTTTGTATATAGAAAAGCACCAGACTTTACCTCTAAGACCAATTTGCTTTGAGTTGTTTTTTCATGATTAACATTGAATTTCAATAACTCATCTCCTAGATACCCAGATTGGGCATAGTATGAAAAATCTTCACTGTAATTCAAGATATTTTGACGTAATTCTCTTTGAATGGTTTTATAGTATTGTGAAAGCTCAGTTTTGACTACTTTACCTCCATCAAGATCAATTGTTGCTTTCAAAAGATCATTGCTTATGCTAAATAGTCTTCCTGAGTCAGGTAAAGAAATTGAACTATTTTTAACGCTGGCCGATATTGGTTCAACTTGCGTGTTACTGCTATTGACGCTTGCTGTATGTGTTTCTTGAAACCAAAATTGCACTAAAACTAGAAACAATAAACCTAGAAGAATATATAGGTAACTTTTTAATGTGTTCAATTTTTTTCTCTCAGTGTTGTTCTTTCTAAAAATTTGTACCAATCAAACTTTATCATGTTGAAATTCAAATCAATTGGTTTTGTTAATATTGCAATGATATCTACTGAACCAAGTTTTTCATTAACAAACAAAGTATTGGCAACTCTTCGAATATAGTTTCTATAAACAGCTTTTTTGATAATTTTTTTTC
>JAURNZ010000062.1 GCA_030829925.1 Gammaproteobacteria bacterium
AAACCATTGGCAATGGCGTTTGCTAATGCCAAAACAAAGACCATCATCATACCTGGTGTGAATCTATTGTTAACTGAATTATTCGTTGAATCATCAAGGAATAAAGAATCAACCAAACCTATGTTTTGCTTCATATTGAAATAGCACTCTGCACCAAAAAATGCGATTGCCATAATCACCAACATTTGGTTTAGAAATGAAAGACCACAACTGGCTAGTAAAACTGCGCATCCATTATAAAAAGTAATGGTGAGTGCCAAAGATACAATCAATGCTATTAGCGCTGGGACAAATATTCGAATTACAAACAACCAAGCAAATCGCATGGTACTTTGGTTGTTTTGATGGTCAAGGCGAGTCAATACTGAATTTCTAAAACTTTCCATCAATGATGGCTGATCATTTGGATCATTTGATAATAAGTCTTTCGTTAACTCACTTTTATTCAATGTAAAAGTACCTACAAAATAAGCAGTAGACATAATTGCTATTAAAAAAGGTGTAATCCACATGGATAAAATAGGCATTGTGGCACTCAAAGATACATATGCATAAATTGTAAATAACAGCATAAATAACGCACCTAAAAAGGCAATCACATTAATAAACCATGAAAGTAATGAACGTTGTTCCACTTTTGCTTCTAAAAATTCACCTATGCCCTCAGGGCCGTCTTTGTAATACACAAAAGTATTCAATACCCAGCCGCCAGAAGCAACTAAAATGGCAGGAACCAATCCAATAAATGGGTATAAAAAGATAAAGCCAATGACAAAGCAATCCAGTCCAATCATAAATGATGATATGAGTGATGTGGTATAAATCCAAGGATTGTAAGATTGTTCTGAGGCCATAATGTTTCTAAATTTTTATTATAATAGCGCTATTCTAGCAAAGATCAAATCAATTAACTAATTGATTTAATCAATCAATCCATTGCATTTCTTTTGAATAATTAGGATTATATGGGTAACCATCTAAAGGATCATTGGACGAAGCGTCTTGAATATTGTCTGCATTAGGTTTGTTAATTAACGTACTTGCTTCCAAATTATCTGAATTTATTGGGATGGGACCTTTATTCAACTCATTATCTGTTGGAGCGCCTACATGCTTGGGACCGCTACTATGTAATCCTAGTATTAATGCAACTAACAATATTACACAATATGATAATGGATTCATGTAGATTGGAAGAACATAAGGGACCTGCATTAAATTAACGATTAATAATATATCCAAAACTAAAAGTGTCCACCAAGCCAAGCGTCCAGGCTCCTTGCCAAAAAATTTTTCCCAACCTGCAAACTCCAGGATACAACGGGCTGACATGGTACAAAATGACTGGATACCACCACAGAAAAACTTTAGCCCGCCCCATAGGGTTAAACCTCTATTTAAAGGGCCTTCCAAGGCTATAAATGCATTGGCGACTGCATTCGCAAAGATCACAAACACCAAACCAATCATCATGGTCGTTGTTTTAGAAAATAACTTATGACATTGTTGCATAAATTTTATGTTCTGATCACAGTTAAAATATAGCTCTCCGATGAAAAATGCCACAGATGATATATAAACCAATGACTGCCAAAAAAGTTGATACTGCCAATTGGCAAATAACGCCAAAGCACCGATGGTAAAGACATGCGTATAAGCATAAGTAACCACAGTTGCGACAAATAATGGGACAAATACTTGGGCACAAAAATTCATGATGCCGATATGCCATTCCTTATTACAAAATTCAATAAATTTTCGGGCCCATGAGTTACAAAGTTCCAAAACGCCCAAATTTTCACTTAATGATTTCTGACTGTCCCTAACAAGCTTCAACAAACCAATTTTATTCAAGGCAAACGTTGCTATGAAGTAAGCAGCAGCCATAACCACCACAATGAATGGTGAGAACCAAAAAGATACAAAACCAGACGCTAAAGCCAAGTCTTTATATGCAGACAAAGTAAAGAAAAATATCAAAAGCCCACCGAGAATACTGATGATGTCAACTAATCTAGACCCACCTTTTGATTCAGGGTCCATAAGATCACGAATGGTTTCCGGTCCGGCTTCATGATACACATAAAGATTTAATAAACACCCACAAACTGCAATAAACATGCCGCCAACAACCCCAAGGGTTGCATATGTAAATAAGAAAGAAACAATCCCAACGTCAATGCCCACAAAAATTGCAGCAATTAAAGAGATTGGATAGTATTGAAATTTTTCTGTTTGCATATATTTACCTCAGCATGCATCACTTTATCACTTACTGAGGCATTAGGCCAGTTCCATCATCACTTTCATATGATGATATTTGTTCATTAGCTGTTTCAACTTCAAGTTTGCTTCTTAAAGTACCACCACCAAAATTCATACTTCTAGAAGCAAATGGTTTTTCAGCACTAGCTCTAAAAAATGATGGCTTCAAGCATTCACAACCAATCGTCGCAAGACAAAGAAAACCTAATATAGATGCCAATACAACAAATACAGGCATGAAACCAACACCTGGCAGACCCATGGCAGCAAATTGTAATTGCACTGAATAAATGGCGATTAAACTCAACAAAATGATGCCCGCATGCTTAAATATGAGTTCAGCTTGATTATTATTAATTTCCTTAAAACCAGGGTATTGATTGCATTTATTTTTTAATACATAGTAATTTTGCAAACAAGTTGAAATAAACCTTACGGCCCCCCATCCCATCAAAAAAAGCACACTGCCCTCTAAGGCTATCAGTCCATTAGCAATTGCATTTGCAGCGATGATTATATTGATGGCGAAATTACTTAAACCCCAAAAACTTTTGGTTTGATTTAAACGCATGGATCGCATCAACTGTATGTTTTGCTCACATACAAAATATAACTCTCCAACAAAAAATGCAATTGCACCCGCCCAAATGATTGGTGTTAATAAATAGGCAATGATTGAACCCTGCACCACAGCTAAAGCACCAAGTAGATAAGTCTTTGTAAACGCAAATGTCACAATAAAGCCAATGGTACACGGAAACACAATGTCTTGTAACAACCTTGATATTGAAAATAGATTAAAACTAGATTGATCATCAAAGAAAGCAACTTTGAGACAAAAACGCTTAAAATGCCCAAACCAAGTAATCAATGTATTGATGAGTGTTTGAAAAAAATCACCCTGCACTTCATTGATAGGATAATCCCTAAGTAAATGTAGAAATCCACTTTTATTCATGGTTAAAGTACCCAAGCTATCTGAACATGCCATGACTGTTATTAAAAATGGCGTGCACCAAAATTCAAGCACTGGATAAATTATGATCATCTCTGCATAAACATAGTATGTAAAGATAAAGATTAATAATGCACCTAACAAAGAAATCCAATCAAATATTTTTGACCATAGGGATTTATTTTTAGATGTCCAAAAGTCTATTAGATTTTCTGGGCCATCTATGTAATACAAATAGGTATTTAACAAGAAACCACAAGATGAAATTAAAATAGCTGGAATAACGCCTATTACTCTAAAACTAAATAAGTAGAAAAAAACAAAAATATCTAGCCCAATCAATAAACTAGCAATCAATGATATGATGTGCGGCCAAGGTGTTTTTTGTTGTTTTTCGTGATGCATAAGAGACTTATGCACTAAATCTAATTAGATGTCAATCAATCAATCATAAGTGCATGTTTAACAATCAACAAATTCTTGAAGAAAATGAATTGAAATGTCTTCACTCTGAAACCTTGGGTCATCTAAAATATCACAATGTAAAGAGGTATTTGTAGCAACACCCTCGATAATCATTTCAGATAAAGCATTTTTTAAACGATGAATGGTATGATGTCGACCATACCCATGAGCAATGACCTTAGCAACCAATGAATCATATTGATGAGGCACACGATAACCACTGTATAGATGTGAATCCACACGAATACCTGGCCCAGATGCTGCATGATAGTCAGTAACTAAGCCTGGGGATGGCAACATAGTTTGTGGGTTTTCAGCATTGATACGACATTCAATGGCATGCCCATTAAAAGTAATGTCTTCTTGTTTAAACGCAAGCTTATCACCTAGTGCCACTTTAATCTGTTGCTCAATCAAATCAATTCCAGTAATCATTTCAGTAACTGGATGTTCTACTTGAATACGTGTATTCATTTCAATGAAATAAAACTCTTTGCCATCATACAAGAATTCAAACGTACCCACGCCCACATAATGAATGCTCTTACAAGCATCGATACATAATTGCATCATATGATTGCGTTGCTTAGCACTGATTCCAAAAGCTGGCGCTTCTTCAATAATTTTTTGATGTCTTCGTTGAATAGAACAATCTCTTTCGCCTAAACAGACAACATTTCCATGCTGGTCTGCTAATATTTGAAACTCTATATGCCTAGGTTTATATAAATATCGCTCAATAAAAACACGCTTGTCTTTAAATAAAACACCTGCTTCTTTTTGGACTTCTTCTAAGGCTGTCTTAAGTTCACTTTCCTCATTAACAACCCGCATACCACGTCCGCCACCACCTGCTGATGCTTTGATTAATATGGGATAGCCGATGTCATCGATAACTGCTTTTGCCTGAGCATAAGTTAGAATTTCATCTTTAGAACCTGGCACACAAGGTAGCCCTGCTTCTTTCATTGCTTTTTTAGCAAAAATCTTATCACCCATTAGCTTGATTACTTCAGAAGTTGGACCAATAAGTTTAAAACCACTGTGCTCTAACTGTTTTGCAAATGAGTGATTTTCAGATAAAAAACCATAGCCAGGATGTATAAACTCAGCACCTGAAATTTCAGCTGCACTGATGATAGCTGGTATAGAAAGGTAGCTAGATTGTGCATCTGCACTACCGATACAAATCGTTTCGTCTGCTAAACGAAGGTGTAATAAATCTTTATCTGCTTTTGAATAAACAGCAACAGTATGCAGTCCAAGCACTTTACAGGCTCTTAATACACGTAAAGCAATTTCACCCCTATTAGCAATTAAAACACTTGTCATAACTACTCAATCTCAAAAAGCACTTGATCAAACTCAGCACAGCTACCATCTTGGATGAAACAGTTTTTTATAACACCTGTGCGATCTGCCTTAACTTTGTTAAACATTTTCATTGCCTCAATCAAGCATAAAACGTCACCTTTTTTAACAGTCTGGCCTTCTTTTACAAAAGGTGGCTCACCTGGGGAAGCCGCTAAATATACGCTTCCAACCATTGGTGACTTGACTTGATGATAGTTTGTTTTAGGCACTTCTACTACTGGAGCTTGTTCAACCTCAACAGGGTTAACGATGTGCGTTTGAACAGCTTGAGTAGTGGCGGGCTGTATCACACAGCGATATGTCCGCTCACCTTCAGTTACTTCAATTTCACTCAACCCACTTTCTTTTGCAACTGCAATAATCTCTTTTAAATAATCTAAATCGACAGCCATCTGATAAACCCATCTTTAATTAATCATCTAATTCTTCAGCTGAAATACCATCATTTAACATCAATCGCTTCAATTGTGTTAATGCACGCATTTGAATCTGACGAATTCGCTCACGTGTTAGGCCCAATGTTTGACCAACAACCTCTAATGTAGCAGCATCTTGACCCAATAGTCCATAGCGTCTTATGATTACATCTTTTTCAAGTTGTGACAACTGTTTCAACCACTTTTCAAGCAGTGTTTTTAAGCAATCTTCACCAATAAAATCAAGTGGATTAGGTGCATCACCTTCTACAGTATCTACCAATGAATCATCAGAATCATCATATACTTGAAGATCTAGCGAAATTGAGTCATTTTTCAAACCAAGTAACCATCTGACTTCTTCAATTGGTTTATCTAAAGACTTGGCAACATCTTCTGGCTCAACTCGACCGCCTTGCTTAGTTTTTAACTCTTGATACTTACGTAAACAGATATTAAGTTGTTTAATGATATGCACTGGCAAACGAATCGTTCTACTTTGATTCATGATTGCTCGTTCAATGTATTGCTTGATCCACCAAGTTGCATATGTTGAAAATCTAAAACCCCTTTCTGGATCAAACTTCTCTAAAGCATGCATTAAACCAATATTACCTTCTTCAATTAAGTCTAAGAAAGCTAAACCACGATCAACATATGAGCGAGCAATTTTTACAACTAAACGTAAATTTGCTTCTACCATTTGATTTCTAGATTTTAAATCACCCGCCAAAGCTTTTTTTGCAAGTTCGACTTCTTGTTTTGCATTAAGTAGAGAGATATGACCTATTTCTTTCAGATACATATTAGTTGCATCTGCATCA
This sequence comes from Gammaproteobacteria bacterium, assembly GCA_030829925.1. Lineage (GTDB taxonomy): Bacteria > Pseudomonadota > Gammaproteobacteria > Comchoanobacterales > Comchoanobacteraceae > JAURNZ01. The sequence continues at coordinate 6,300 of JAURNZ010000062.1, forward strand.
CTAGATTTAAATTTTGAATTAAGTTTTGATTGATATTCAGTTGTAAGCGCCATACTATCCTCCTTGATGACTGTAAAAATTCCATTTGAATTCATCATGAACTAAATAAATTAATATTGCAACAATTATTCTAAAAAACTATAATAATAAATTATAAGTAGATGTTTTTTCTATGTTTTTATTCTGTCGAAGTAGACGCGTGGCTTCATATTTTTACCTAAACTTGCCACACCAATCAATTGACCCTGCTTCACAAATTGACCCTTTTTCACCTTAATATCACCAATTAAAGCATACATTGTCGACTGATTATTTGCATGCTGAAGAATTACCTGAGTACCCAAATCTTTATTACGCTTCCCAACATATAGGACACTACCCTTGTTTACAGCACGCACATTTGCAGATACTTTTGGATAGAGCATCCAACCACCATGTTCATCACGCTTGGTTTGATGGGACACCCTTACTGGCGCAGACCAACCCTTTAAAAGCATTGCTTTAGATGGCTGCTTAACGACATTCTTTTTATTAGCCTCTATAACTAGTTGTGGAATCTTTAAAACACGGCCCTCTTGAATGACTTGTTTTTTTGATAAATGATTAACAGCCATAATTTGCTCTACTGGCACATCATAAGCATCTGCTATTGCAACCAAAGAGTCAGACTTTTGATAAGGATGATATTGAAACAATGATCGATTATATGAAAGATCTAAAATAGGCGCTTCAGATACTGTTTGCTTAGATGCCTCACACCCAAACAAACATAAACTCACTAAGACGAAAGCTCTGAAAATCACTATAAAACCATATAATTTGGATGCCTTCGTATGCTGGCACCTAATGCGCTTAACTTTTCTTCAATATTTGAGTAACCACGATCAATATGATGAATGCTTTCTAATACACTTTCACCTTCAGCGCACAAAGCTGCTAAAATAAGTGCGGCAGATGCCCTTAAATCAGTTGCTTTAACAACACAGCCTTTTAACTTTTCAACACCCTCAATAGTCGCTTTATTCCCTTGTAAAGATATATCGGCACCCATACGCTTGAGTTCGCCCACATGCTTAAAACGATTCTCAAAAATTGTCTCTTCTATTAAAGATTGACCATTAGCTACAGCATTCATGGCCATAAATTGAGCTTGTAAATCAGTCGGAACACCAGGATAAACCTCGGTTGTAATCGAAACAGGCTTTAAATCACCTGTCATATCAATAGCAACAGTTTTATCCTTAATATCTAAGGATGCACCTGCTTGCTCAAGCAACTTAAAAACTGACTGTAGATGCATAGGCTCACAATCATTTACTTTAATGGTGCCTTTTGTCATAGCTGCGGCAATCAATAATGTACCCGCCTCAATTCGGTCAGGCACAATTCTATGCTCACAACTACCCAAGCAATCAACACCATCAATTGTAATTGATTCTGTTCCATCACCGGTAATTTTAGCACCACATTTCCTTAGAAAATCACATAAATCAGACACTTCAGGCTCTTTAGCAACATTGTTTAAAACTGTTTTACCTTCTGCACATACAGCTGCCATGATCGCATTTTCAGTACCAGTAACAGTCTGTTTTTCAAAATTAATGATTGCCCCAGTTAGTTTAGGGGCGCTGACATGAACTTTATCATCCATCATCACAACTGACGCACCCATTTTTGACATCATATCTAAATGAAGGTTAATAGGCCTTGCACCAATGGCACACCCGCCAGGCATATCTATCGTCACTTCACCAAAACGACTTACCATAGGGCCCAAAATTAAAATTGATGCGCGCATTGACTTAACTAAATCAGAGGGTGGAGACAGCAAAGTTACATTGCTTTTTTCGACCGTTAACGATAATTTATCATCAATACTATAGACCATCCCAAGCGTACTCAACAATGAAATCATTGAAGTGACATCTTTAAGATGGGGAATCCCGTGAACAATAGTGCCTTTTTCACATAAAAGAGTCGCAGCCAATATTGGTAAAGCTGAGTTCTTCGAACCAGAAACCCAAGTTTCTCCTTTTAATTGACAAGGCCCATTGATTACTAATTGATGCATGAAATATATCCTAACGAATATGCACTTTGATTACTAGCTACAAAATGACTTTATTTTTTCTTCTAACTGAGAATCACCTAAATAATTAAACAATTCTTCTGTTACCCCTAACATTTTTAACTTTATTTTCTTATGCTCCACCTGGTTGATAACACAAATCAAGAAAGCCACAAGGATTGAATTTATTCTTTTTACATCTCTGAAGTTAAGCTGTACAGAAGTAACAGAATCAACCCTTTCATATGTGGTTTCTAAGTAATCGCTTATTTCATCAAACTTTAAATGCGCAGGTAAAACAATCTCAAGCATTAACTAGTTACTCGCTTAATACTTGCAATTAATCCTGAAAATCCTGACTGCTTCAATATTGATTTAAATTGTTCTCTATAACTAGATACCAAGCTTAGCCCATCTACCATAATATCTGAAACTAACCAGCCATCTCCATCTTTTTTAAGCAAGTAATCTACCTTCCATTTATCGCCGCTTGAAAAGGATACTTGGCTATTTACTACAACTTTATTGCCTGGGTTAGATACCGGTCTAAATTTAATTTGAATGTCTTGACCTATAGCCACATAAGCTATAAACGATCTAATTACTAAGCGCACAAATAAATGTGTAAATTCCTCTTGCTGTTTTGCAGTGGCTGTTTTCCAGTACTTACCTGTCACCTGCTGAGCTAAGCCGCGCTCGTCAATGATTGGATATACCATCTTACCTAATTCATCAACCAGCTGATCCAGTGATTTTGACTGATTAGATGACTGGCTCACAGCCTTAATCATCGGATTCATTTTTGCCTGCATAAATGCAACAGGCTCTTGAGCCTGGGCAAACCCAAATAAAAATGCAAATATAATTAAA
>JAURNZ010000001.1 GCA_030829925.1 Gammaproteobacteria bacterium
TCCGGTGGGCAAAGACTCCTTGTCGATGCGCACGCAATGGGATGATGAAAAAACTGCTGAAAAGAAATCAGTCACATCTCCTGTTTCATTGATCATCTCGGCCTTTGCGCCAGTGGTTGATGCACGCAAAACAACAACGCCTTTGTTGACTATGTCTGTGGATTTGGACCAATTTTAATTGGGCACCAACATCCTGCTATTAAAGACCTACTGACACATGCCGAGAACCTATCTGCGCTTGGGGTTTGCCATGATGCAGAAATAGAGCTTGCGAATCTCATACACGATCTAATGCCTCATATTGAAAAAATACGCTTCACAAACTCTGGCGCAGAAGCCGCAGGAACAGCAGTTAGGTTAGCAAAAGCATATACAAAAAAATCAAAAATCATAAAATTCATTGGCCAATATCATGGCGCAACAGATACTGTTTTAGGCTATGTTCAACCAGGAAACATTTCAGAAAATGGCATCGATACACATACGGCCTCTCAACTCATCTGCGTTCCTTTTAATGATGAAGCAGCCTTAGAAGCCGTCATCGAAAAACACCATGATGAAATAGCAGGATTGATGATTGAGCTTTTTTCAGGAAACATGGGCTTTGTTCCCGCCTCAGATCAATTCATCAAAAAAGCCAAAGCATTATGCGAAACATATAATATTGTTTTCATTGCTGACGAAGTCATGACTGGCTTTAGAGTGCATGCCAGAGGGGCGTCGTATTTATATAATGTTACACCAGACCTGACCATGCTCGGCAAAGTTATTGGTGGAGGCTTTCCCATTGGTGCCGTTGGTGGCAGGGCAGACATTATGAACCTACTGAGCCCAGAAGGTGGGGTCTATCATGCAGGAACATTTGCGGGGCACCCCCTTTGCATGCAAGCAGGCAGCATTGTGCTCAATATGATCAAAGAAGGTTATGTTTTAAGCACCTGTGAAACGTATGTAAGCAGACTCTGCCAAGCACTGACAGACCTATTTAAACAAAAAGGCATTCCTTTTTGTAGTGATCATAGACAAGCCATGTTTGGCTTTTTCTTTCAAGAAAACTACCCAAAGCAATTTTCAGATGTTCACCCTAGCAGTCAATCTTATTTTGAAACCTTTTATCATCACATGAGAAAAAACGGTATTTTATTACCTCCTGCGCATTTAGAGGCGTTGTTTGTAACATGTGCACATGATGATCAAACACTCGATTTAACACTAAAGGCTGCAAACGATGCTTTTTAATTTAATATATACGCTTGCGCTTACACTCTGTGCGCCTTTGTTTTTTTTCTATTGGCTGATTCAGTCTATCAAGCATCAAACCCCTTTAAAGAGGATCCTAGAGCGCTTTGGTTATATCCCCAACTTACCCAAACAAGCGCTTTGGATCCATGCTGCTTCTATCGGCGAGCTCAAAGTTGCTAATATGATTAAGCCCTACATAGAACATTTGGGGCCCATCATCATATCTTCATCAACCTGTCGAGGAGCAACAACCTCACAAACAAATTTTTTCTTACCTTATGATCACCCCATCTGTGTTAAAAAAGTACTTAAACAACTAAAACCAAAAGCCCTTATTTTAATCGAAACAGAAATCTGGCCCAACTTAATTAAACATGCCCCGTGCCCAGTTCTTTTATTAAACGCTCGATTATCCGAAAAAAGCCATAAAAAGTACCTACGTATTAAACCATTGATTCAAGATGCCTTTAAAAAAATTAATGGTGTTTGGTGTTCTTCTGAGTTTGACGCAAAAAGACTTGAGGGTCTTGGCGCAAACATCACTAGCATTCATCCAAACATTAAATATCTCCATGCTGAAAAACCAAATAACCTTAATAAAAATCGTGATACCATTGTATTTAGTTGTACCCACCCTGGAGAAGAGTCAATGCTTATACCAGTATTTGAGTCCATCATTTCAAACCGTAAGGACCAAAAATTAGTTTTGATTCCAAGACATGGTCACCGCAAACAAGCGCTTGAAAGGCTTTTAGACCAATTTAAAAACAATTTACACATAGAAGATAGATTCGGATATACACATTATTGGTATGAACGTGCCAAAACTGTTTTCATTGGGGGCAGCTTTGTTAACCATGGTGGTCAAAACCCCATTGAACCCTTGACGCACGGGTGCACAACCATCATTGGACCACACTATCACAACTTTAAGCTTGTGACAGAAAACCTACTAACACAAAACCTCATCCTCCTGGCCCAAGGACCAGACGAATTATCTAATATATGTCTTGCAACCCATCCTCAACCATCTCCATGGGCATTTTTTGATTCTCAAAAGTCAATCATTCAAGAAAGCTTAAAGCAATTAATTGATCGATTAAGTCGACTTTAGTTGGAAAACATTTATTTATTTGATATTTTAATAGCTTAGAGGATTTATTTATGTGCGGCATCATTGCAGGAATCAGTTTAGAACCAATATTAAAAACAACATTAACACAGCTTCAAAGGCTCGAGTATCGTGGCTATGATTCCGCTGGTTTTGCAGTTATTCATGATGGAAAAATTGATTACAGAAAAACAGTTGGAGAAACTAAGAAACTAAAACTGCCTAACCATTTAAATGAATCAACTATTGCCATTGCACATACCCGCTGGGCGACACATGGCATCCCTAGTGAAATTAACGCACACCCTCATGTGCTCGACGATAAATATGCCATCATTCATAATGGCATCATAGAAAACCACTATGACTTAAAAAATAAATTCAACATTGAAACAGCTTCTCAAACAGATTCTGAGATCATTGTTCATTTGTATAAGCATTTTCTGACGGTTACAACTGATGCAAAGTCTGCTTGGGAAAGCACTATTCTTGAACTAGAAGGCAGCTGGGCAACAGTTTTATTAGATATTACGCAACCAGAATATTTAATGATAGCATGCAACAAAAGCCCGATGGTTCTCGGAAAAAATGATAAAAGCCTTTTTATTGCATCCGACCTATACGGTCTTGAAAACATTGCCGATGATATTCTATACGTACCCAATCAAACCACAATATCTATATCTCTATCTTCAGATGTAACAACGTTATTAGAAGCAACTTGGGAGCCAACTCCCAAAAATCTAATTCAAGAAAAAATCATCAGAACAGACACAACCATGTTGCATGAAATCATGGAACAACCTAGCGTTTTGAACGCATGTGAAACTCAAAACATATCCGACATTCCCAAGCCAGATCATTTGGTTATTGCGGCTTGTGGCAGCAGTTATCATGTAGCTTTAATTGCAATGCAGTGGATTGAATCTATTGCACAAGTACCTTGTAGAGCATATCTAGCCAGTGAGCTTAGATACGGAAATATCGCATGGCCTAAAAACACAGCGCTCATGGTGCTTTCTCAGTCCGGTGAGACAGCTGACACACTTGAATGCGTCAGACACTGGAAGGGCCATGCTGCTTTTAGTATTTCAATCTGTAACGTAGAAAAATCAGCCTTAATGCGCTTATGTCATTACAACATATTAACCCCTGCCGGCATTGAAACTGCCGTTGCAGCAACTAAATCGGTCACATCAGCAATTTATATGGCATCTAAACTGGTCATGCACTGGCATAATCAGCAAACAAACACCCTTATTAATCAAAAAGATTTACAACATCAAACACAAGCAATTTTATCGTTAGATACAGTTGTAAATTTTATTGCAGAAAAAGTATCCAATCACAAGCATCTTTTCATGTTAGGCAAGGGTCTTTTTTACCCAGTTATGCTCGAAGCTGCACTAAAAATTAAAGAATTATGCTATGTACATACAGAGGCCTTTGCTGCTGGAGAAATGAAACATGGCCCACTAGCTTTAATTGAACCAGGAACAATGGTCATTATGATTGCAGCAAAAAACTATCACTATAAAAAATCAATCTCTAATGCTGAAGAAATGCTTTCAAGAGGCGCACAAGTGATACTATTGACTGATGAAGATACTAGCCAAAAAAACGGCCTAACAATCATTACACTTCCTTTTGAAATAAATGAGAATAGTTCTATAAGCTTAAGCATACTCTTTCAGCAGATTTCTCTTAATTTATCACAGCGCTTAGGCCATAACCCAGACAGGCCTAGAAACTTAGCAAAATGTGTTACAGTAGAGTAGAGACGCTCAAAAAAAATATATTACTGTTGTTTTGATAAAGAAACAAAGTCCCCAACTTGAATATTGTTTCTTTTTGCTTCACCAAGATTTATTTCAAGCACATATTTAGATGGCTCTTTACTTATGGTTGTCGTTCTTGATCGAGTATCAGGCCTCTGAACAATTTCAGTAATGATGCCGTTTTTATCAATAAAAATAATGTCTAACGGGATAAAAGTATTTTTCATCCAAATACCAACATTTCTCTCTTTGCCATATATAAAAAACATACCTTGATTTTTGGGCATTTTTTTCACATACATTAAGCCCATTTTTTGTTTATCATAAGTGTCTGCTATATCAACATAGTACTGAACCACTTCCTGATTTTTTTTATATATGCTTAATCTCTTGAGATTATCTGCTGATGCTTCGGTTCCCCATAAACAAAAAGCAAAAACAATTAAAAAAGACAACTCATATAATTTCTTTTTCATTTAGATACCCATTGGTTTCTGTGTATAAAAGAAATGCGTTAATCCAATTTTTTTAAAGACAAACGATAGCGTGACACCCATTAAAAATGCAAAAACACCCGTTATCTGACCTTGCACATAAAAAGCAACCCTTTGCCCCAGGTCAAGGTCCCACATAAATGGATATGGCAGAGCAAATAAGAACTCAGAACAAATAGAATATGCGAAAGAGAGACATAAGAAATAAACAACCCCCTTAAATAATCGATTTGAAAAAGCTTGTTTAAACACAAGCGCATCAAACATTTGAGTAAGCGGACAAAGTAGGTGAACATAATCATCACGGTACCAAGGCATTGGCGTTCTACCAGCATACAATAAATCAGGGTCTTTAAAATAAAGCTTCCAATAAAGAATCATCACAACTGAGTTTAAACAGAACGTGGCAATAACCAGTGAATTTATCCTTAACTGTTTTTGAATAGCTGACTCAAATGCCAATAATCCAGCACAAACAACCGATAAGGTCAGCCCCCAGTTTGTTAAATAATGCAAAAACTGAAAACCATACATTATGTAAAGGTTTAGCCAATACGAAATAGCAAATGCGAAGACAATATATCGATAATTTCGAATAAATGGTGACATGGGCGATGATCCTTCAACAAATCTAGACTATACTAAAAGCATCATTGATATCAACCACGAGGATTAATTATGTCAGAACACTTGAATTTAAATGAAATAACTCAAACTTTTTCAAACAAAATCACTCATGCACCTGCACTAACAGGAACACTCAAAGTAATCATAGAAAACGTTGGAACAGTTTACTTAGAAAATATAGATAACACTAATATTGCCTCGAATAAAGATACTGAAGCAGACTGCGGTGTTAGCATGTCTGAAGATACATTTAAACAACTGCTTTCTGGTGAGCTATCAGGCATGGCTGCTTTTATGCAAGGGAAGCTGGATGTAAAAGGCGACATGTCCATCGCAATGCATTTAGGTAACTTTATCTAATTTTGCTTTTTTTAGATACACAAGCATTTGATCAATACTAGCCGCAGTAACGCCGGATATTCTACTTGCCTGACCCAGTGTAGAAGGTCTGACCTGGTTTAGCCTTTCAATAGCTTCTGTTGAAAGACCAGCAACTTTTGAGAACTCAAAGTCTCCTGGCAACTCAAACTGCTCTAGCCTTTTTTTCTTTTCAATCAAATCAGTATGTCTTTCTATATAACCGGCATACTTTTGGTTGGTTTGGACATGGGTTTGAGTTCTTTTATCAAAAGAAAGGCTAACATCACTAATATCAAAATCTGGCCTCTTCATTAGGTCAATAAGCTTCTTTGCTTCTTTTAGGCCCAATTTTAATCCAAGTACTGATTCTGGTTGAACAACTTCTTTTGCAACTTCTTGGGTCAAAACCTCTATATTCTGTTGTTTTGTTTTAAATGCCTGCCATTGCTCTTCAGAAATGAGCCCCAGCATCTTTCCTTGAGGCGTAAGGCGTATATCAGCGTTATCTTCTCTGAGCATTAAACGATGCTCCGCTCGACTTGTGAACATTCTGTATGGCTCGGTTACGCCATTGCAAACCAAATCATCTAACATCACCCCGATATATGACTCTTCCCGGTTAGGAAACCAAACCGAATCTTTCTTTGCTTTTTGGGCAGCATTGATCCCCGCTACCAAACCCTGTGCAGCAGCTTCTTCGTAACCCGTGGTGCCATTGATTTGCCCTGCAAAAAACAACCCCGATATCATTTTTGTCTCTAACCAAGGGTGCAGAGATCTGGGGTCAAAATAATCATACTCTATGGCATAACCTGGTCTAGTTATATGTGCATTTTCAAACCCAGGTATCGAATGAATCATATCTTTTTGTACATCATATGGCAGACTAGTTGAAATACCATTAGGATAAATCTCATTTACAAACAACCCTTCTGGCTCAATAAAAATTTGATGGCTATCTTTATCTGCAAACCTAGTTACTTTATCTTCAATAGATGGGCAATACCGGGGCCCAACACCTTCAATATGCCCACCGTACATCGCAGATAAACTTATATTTTTAGCAATAATGTCATGTGTTATTTGTGTTGTTTTCGTTAAGTAACAGTCCACTTGATCAGGTAAGACAACGTTTTTCCACTCACATAACCCTCTGCCTGGCTCGCTTGGTTGAGGCTCAAGACCTGAAAAATCGATCGTATTTTTAGCAATTCTTGGCGGTGTGCCTGTTTTTAACCGACCGAAAGTAAATGGATATTTTTTTAGAGAAACAGCTAACCTGTTAGATGGTGGCTCGCCCGCTCGACCAGCACCATTTTGCTTATCACCAACATGCGTAACGCCAGCCAAAAATGTACCCGCAGTTAAAACGACGCTTGAAGCATAGTATGAAATACCTATTTCAGTTTCTACACCTTTTATCACATCATTCTCAATAATCAGGTCTGCAATTGGTTGCTGAACAAGGTATAAGTTATCTTGACAATCTATCAAATGCCGCATTTGATACTTATACCTTTGCCGATCCGCTTGAAGTCGCGTTGCCTGAACAGCAGGACCTTTGGTAGCGTTTAAAAGACGTCTATGAATTCCCGCATAATCTGCAACTTGTGCCATTACACCACCTAGCGCATCAATTTCCTTAACAAGATGGCTTTTGCCAATGCCTCCAATAGCAGGATTACAAGATAATTGGCCTAGCGTATCTAAATTATGGGTACAAAGAAGGGTTTTTGCTCCCATTCTTGCAGAAGCCATAGCGGCTTCGGTGCCAGCATGTCCGCCACCGATTACAATAACATCAAATTGTTGTTTCATTCTTCAAATAGTGAATCTATATATTGTTTATTATTAAATGGCATAAAATCCATATCACTTTCACCGGTGCCAATAAAGTACACAGGAACATTAAGCTGATCAAGAATAGAAAAGATCACACCACCTTTTGCGGTACCATCTAGTTTAGTAAGGATGATGCCATCAACGCCTAAAACCTCAGTAAAAATCTTTACTTGGTTTAAAGCTGTTTGTCCCGTTGTCGCATCCAAAACCATAAGCGTTAAATGTGGCGCAGTTGGATCAATCTTCTTAATTACACGCTTAACTTTTTCAAGCTCTTGCATTAAATTATCTTGTGTATGTAATCGACCTGCTGTGTCAGCTATTAAATAATCCATTTTTTTTGCTTTCGCAGACGCAAGACCATCATACACTACTGCAGCGCTGTCGGATCCTTCTTGTTGAGCAACTAAAGGCAGTTCTAATCTATCAGACCATGTTTGAAGCTGCTCAATTGCGGCTGCACGATAAGTGTCTCCAGCTGCCAACATAACAGACTTATCTTGCCTCTTTAACCATGAAGCAAGTTTTGCAACAGTCGTTGTTTTACCAACACCATTGACTCCAACAACCAAGACAACGCCCGGTTTGCTTTCAGGGAAATCCACCTCTTTATTTAAACTTTCTAAGTGGATCAACATAGCTTTCTTAAGCGTTTCAACCGAGGCTTCCTCGGAGTTCAAATTATGTGTCTTGTTAATTTTTTTTACTTCTTCAATGATTTTTTGCGTTGCTGAAATACCAACGTCCGACGACAAAAGCACCACTTCTAACTCATCTAGAAGCACTTGATCTAAAAGTTTTTTCCCTGAGAATATACTGCCCAATCGCTCTCTAAGCGTGTGCCTTGTTTTAGACAATCCAACAGACATTTTTGATTGATCATTGGATTCTTTGTTTTTGCTTTTAAACAAATTAAACATTTGCGTTCCTTCAAATCTAATAATATACTAAAAAATATGTTATTATACAATGTATTTAAAATATCTTTGCTATCTTGCATTTGTTTATCTTCAGTAGCATTATCAGATAAAATAACCCACAAAACATTAGACAATGGCTTAAACATTTTAGTCAAAGAAGACCATCGTTACCCTGTTGCCAGCATTACTTTTTCATATCATGTTGGCTCAATTCATGAGCCGGCCTTTCAAACTGGGGTTTCTCACTTCCTTGAACATGTGATGTATGGCAGAACAAATAACCTATCACACTCCAATATCGAAGATTACTATAACCAACACAGCGGTCACTACTCTGCTACAACTTCTCATGAAAGCACATCATATACAACAATGGTTTTACCTAGCGAGGTCTCATCTGTTTTACAATTTGAAAAAGATAGGTTAACAGGTCTTCAATTTCTGCCCGAAAATATTGAAAAAGAAAGAAGCGCTATCTTGCAAGAAAAAAATCAGCGTTTAACAGCCACTCCCTGGTTCGAGCCTAAAGAGCTGCTTAACACCCATGCCTTTCCAACCGGTGCTTATCACCATCCAGTCATAGGCTGGCAAGCAGATATTGAAAGCATCTCTTATTTGGACATTAAAGATTGGTACGAAAAATGGTATACCCCGAACAACCTTACAGTCATTATTGTTGGCGATGTGTCTACAGATAAGGTTATTAACAATGTAGAACTTCTTTTTGAGGAAATCCCAAGCCATCCGCTGAAAGAAAAGATTGTTTTAGAAAATAAAAAAAGAGAGGGAGACGTTAGGATTGACATCAAACGCCCCGTTAACAACCCTTTATATATAATTAGCTTTCAAATTCCAAAACCTGACAACAAATCTCTTGAAATTGAAATCATTCTAACGCTTTTAACAGACTTGCTTGCAAACCCTCAGCAAGGGATTGTTTCACAAGAACTCATCACCAACAACCATTTGGCTGTTGATGTAGATTCAGAGCTTGACTACCTCAAAAAAACAAACGGTTACTTCTCATTCTATATCATCCCAAATAAAAACATTCACTTTTATAGCATAAAAAACAAATTACTATCTATGATGAGCAACATCTCAGAAGCCGATATATCTGACCAGAGATTGCAAGAAATCAAACAGCGCTATTTAGCTCAACATGTATTTTTTCAAGACTCTATTGCCTATCAAACTAGAATTTATTCAAAACTAATTAGCCTTGACCTTAATTATAACAGATACGATGCAGTAAAAGAGGTGCTAGATCATATAACAAAAAAACAAATTACTGATGCTGTAAAAGCATACTTTAATGAAGATAGTCCCAAGGCCATTCTAACGGTTAAACCATTATGAAAAAATTACTATTAATTGTACTTGCTAGTTTTTCTGCCGCTGCCCAGACAGTAGAGTGGGAGGCAGATAACCACACAAAGGTTATCTTCGTTGAAACCAAGGAAATACCTATTATAGATGTTGCAATCGCTTTCCATGCCGGCTCTAGATATGCACAACCAGGCTTAGCTAACTTTACAGGACAGGCTACCATGCTTGGCTCGAAGTTTTTCAACAAAGAACAAGTCAATGCTAAAGTCAGTATAACTGGTAGCGAAATCAAAACCTATGTTGATGAAGAGCTAACTGTTTATCACTTAAGATCATTATCAAACATCTCTCAAGAAACCATAGTTGATCAGTTTAACAGCGCCGTTTTTAACGCGGCCTTTCCTAGTCAAGAATTAAGACTTCAAAAACAAAATATCTTAAGTGATATCGCATATGAGCAAGCACAACCTGAAGAAGTTGCAAAAAAACACCTTTATAAGTCGCTATTTCCTTCAGCCTCAAGGTATAACAGTCCTATAAAAGGCTATCCGGATACAATAGACAACTATCACACAAGCGATTTACAGAAATACCACGCAAAAACTTTAGGTCAACCCTATACAACCATTATAATCGTTGGCAACACATCCATTGATAACGCAAAAAGAATGTCAAAGGCATTGAGTCAAAAACTCATTGCTTCTAACTCAACATTCACAAAAGAAAAACTATATACAGCAAATGATCCGCAGACCATATCAATAAAACCAGAACAAAAACAGTCATACTTCTTGCTAGCAACAAAGATGCCTGTTTCTTCAACAGAGAAGCCTTTTGTAACACATTTACTTTTAAATGAAATTATTGGCGGAAACTCTTCCTCTTATTTATTTCAATCGTTGCGTGATAATGAAGGCCTTGTGAGTAGCATTAAAAGTAATTTTGAAAATATCGATGATTTTTCACTCTTAAGTATTTCCGGGCAATCACAAACAAAAGATAATGCAAAAATTGATGATCTTTTAAATGAAGCATTTAAACACAAGGCAAACATAATCACTGAAAAAAGGTTTAAAATTGCAAAAGAAAGCTTAAAAAACAAACTTCTTATGAATACTAGCAGCAACAAAAAAAAGCTTGAAAGACTCATTGTTGGCGCCAAAAACAACCACTCAATAAATTATGATGAATGGCTAATTGAAACACTAGCCTCAGTCACAATTAAAGATGTCGCTGAAGCACTTCAGCATATAAGTGACAATCAATTTTACAAGGTATATCTTGGCTGCTAAACCAAACTCAATCAGAATCCAATCAGGAAAATTAAGAGGAAGAGTTCTGAGCTTCCCTGATCGCCCAGGATTAAGGCCTGCAACTGGAGAGATGCGAGAGACCCTCTTTAATTGGTTAAGAGCTCACATTCACGACATGAATATCCTAGATGCATTTGCTGGCTCCGGGGCACTAGGTTTTGAAGCTTTGTCTCAAGGCGCACATCGTGTGGATGCTTTCGAAATAGACAAAACAGCATACGTGTCTATTCAAGAAAACCAACAAAAACTCCCTGACAGTCTTAACTACAATATTATATTGGGTGATTTCACCACTCATTGGAATCCATACAATCACTATGACGCTATTTTTTTAGATCCTCCTTACCAAAGCGATTTGCTGCAAAAATCTCTCTTTTTTTTGCAAGAAAAAATACCTAGTAACACATGGGTGTTTATACATTATCCTTTAGGCTTAAACCCTTGTTTAGATGAATGGACAATCATCAAAACTAAAACCAGAAAAAAAAGATGCTACGCCCTCTTAAAAACAAAGCAAAAAGATTGAAAAACGATAACTTTTATGACACGCTAATATTGTGAAAAATGCTAAAGTCATTGCTATAACCAATCAAAAAGGTGGGGTTGGTAAAACAACAACCGCTATTAACTTAGCTGCTGGATTGGCCATTATGAATAGGCGCGTATTATTGATTGACTTAGATCCTCAGGGTAATGCAACATCAGGTGTTGGCTATATTCATAAAGAAGGCCCTACACTTTACAATGCTCTATGTGACAACGTTCATTTATCCAAAACAATCAGACAAACTCACGAGCACTTTGACCTTGTCCCAACCTTAAGTCATTTAACTGCAGCTGAAGTTAAACTGCTTCAACACCCAAATAGGGAAAAACAACTTCAAATACTTCTTAATGATGTCATACAGCAATATGATTTTATCCTAATCGATTGTCCGCCTGCACTAAACATATTAACCGTAAATGCTTTGGTAGCAGCCCAATCAGTTATAATTCCGGTTCAATGTGAATATTTTGCTCTAGAAGGGCTAACCAAACTTTTGAGAACAATAGATCAACTTAAATCATCTGTTAATCAAGAACTAGCCATTGAGGGCTTGTTACGCACCATGTATGATGGTCGAAACAAGTTATCTCATGAAGTGTCTGAACAAATAAATAAACATTTTGATACTCAGGTTTATGAAACAATCGTGCCAAGAAACGTTAGATTAGCAGAAGCACCAAGTCACGGTATGTCAGCGTTAAAGTACGACAGGCTATGTCAAGGTGCAATAGCTTACCTAGCATTAGCAGCTGAAATAGCAAGAAAAAGTGAGAGAGTATATGGTTGAAAAAAGACATGGGTTAGGCAGAGGCCTTTCTGATTTGGGTTTAAGTGAAATTCTAGGAGACACCATGGGAACAACACCTAATAATAGCAATCAAGTTCTACAAATCAATGTAAAAACAATATCTGCAAGCCCCTTTCAAAGTCGTAAACAATTTAACGAAGAAAAATTAAATGATCTGGCTGAAACCATTCAGCAACAAGGTATCATTCAACCACTACTCGTTAGAGAAACTTCAAAAAACAATTATGAGCTAATTGCTGGTGAGCGCCGCCTTAGAGCAGGTAAAATTGCTGGCTTGAGCGAAGTCCCTTGTATTGTTCAAACAATTGACGATGCTACTGCAGCTATGATCAATGTTCTAGAGAACTTACACCGCGAAGATTTAAACGTTGTCGAAGAAGCGGAGGGTATACGTCAACTCATTGAGCAACATAGTCTTAAGCATGCAGAAATTGCAAATACATTAGGTCAGTCCAGATCAACCATCACAAATAAGCTTAGAATACTTAGTCTATCCCCCTATTCATTAGATGCTTTGAAAGCTAACAAAATAGAAATGGGGCATGCAAAGTGTCTCTTAAGTGTAGATAAGCAAAAACAAAAAAAGTTTGTAGACTTAATTATTAAAAACGGCCTGTCGGTTCGCAAGCTCGAAACTCTCTTGAAGGAACCAGAGATACAGCCAGTCACTCACCATCAATTAAGCAACCCATTTATTCAAAAAGTTGAAAGCCAGCTATCCAAGCTCTTTGATGCTAAAACGACAATTAAAAACAAACAAGACGGGAAAGGTAAAATTGTAATTGACTTTAAATCATCAGATAATTTAGACAAAATTATATCTTTGATGACAAAGATTTATGTAGAGCAATAGATATGGTTTTGGCCAAATAAACAACAAACAGCGCGCCAAATCCATCTACTAAATAGTGCCAACCCAATATAATTGATCCAAACCATGTTAAGATACACCCTATGGCGGTTAGCCATATAAAGTATTTGTTTCCTTTTTTGGCAGCATACAGATAAACGAACATACTCATAGCAATATGAAGGCTTGGAAACGCAGAGATACCACCTGCCAAAGTATAATAATCAGCATTAAAATAACTCATCCATAAATAATTTTGTGTATTTACTGTAAAGAGTGGTGTCATTTGGTGTATCAAAGTCAGTGCTTTAGTTTGATAAAGGTTCCACGACGCATAGCTAAAAAAGAAAGGCCCCCCTGATTGACATAACCCACCAAGCATTGTTCCAATAATCCAAATTAAAAAAAACATAGTCACAAAGATATCTTTATCTTCAGCCTTTTTTTCATTAAACATAATATACATCACTACAAACCACTGATAAGCAAAATAAGGCATATAAAAACGATCTAAGAATACCACAATGGCTTGCCATATATCTTCAGGAAATAACTGCGTTCCCCACCACCAAGCTGAAGGCCCTAAGAACACCCTATCCAAAGAATATAGTAGCCAATCTAAGTTATTTGGAACCCATAGATGCCAAGCAAAGATGCTTTTAAATGTTGTTTGAAAAACGACTAAATACGCCAGCAATAAAGAAAATATAATACTTTTCTTCGTATCCTGACAGAGTTGACGATAATCATATTGTAAATCGTTAAAATAATTTAGTTTTTGACTAAATAAACCGTGTCCTGTAATACAAAGAAAATAAAACATATGGTAGCTCACTACTAAAAACGGGATCCACAAAAAGACATCTATCGTTTTTTTTGATGCACTAAAGAGAGAAATCAATGAAACTCCCTGGTAAGCAACAAGTAATGAATTAAGGACAAAAGCAATGGTTAATAAGAAAAAGTTTTTTCTCTCAAGAGTCATTAGACTGGCATAGCTAAAGACTCAAAGCAGCTTGCTTTTCTCTCCCAAGGAAGATCTAGGTCATCTCTACCAAAGTGCCCATAAGTTGCGGTTGGCAAATACTTTACATTGAGCAGGTCTAAAGTGTCTGTAATTCCCCATGGCGTTAAATTAAAGTTAGTCTTGACCAAACCTATAATATCACTGACTGGCATATGCTCAGTACCAAAAGTATTTAAAAATAAACTAACAGGTTCAGCAACACCAATGGCATAAGAAATTTGAATCTCACATCGTTCAGCCAAGCCAGCCATAACAATGTTTTTAGCAATGTATCTGGCCATATAAGCACCTGAGCGATCCACTTTGGAAGGATCCTTCCCAGAAAAACAACCACCACCGTGATGTGCAGCACCACCATATGTATCAACAATAATTTTACGCCCTGTCAAACCTGAGTCTCCAACAGGACCTCCGGTTACAAACCTGCCAGTGGGGTTAATATGAAACTTTGTTTGAGCATCAATCCACTCAGTTGGTATAACAGGCTTTATGATCTCTTCCATAACCATTGCCTTAACATCATCTAATTCTACATGTGCGGCATGTTGGGAGGAAAAAACAATCGCATCAATACCTACTGGATTAAAGCCATCGTATTTAAATGTAATTTGGGCTTTTGCATCTGGATAAACCCAGTCATATTTTTTTTCTGAGCGAACTTTTCTGTGCTGTTTAACAAGTCTGTGTGAGTACTCAATTGGTGCAGGCATAAAGTTTTCTGTTTCATTACAAGCAAAACCGAACATCATACCCTGATCACCTGCGCCTTGGTTTTTCTCATCAGTTTTATCAACCCCCTGAGAAATATCACTTGACTGTTGACCAATCGCTGTTAATACCGCACATGTTTCGCCATCAAAGCCTTTTAGGCTAGAATCATACCCTATCCCTTTAATTACCTGCCTAGCAATGGTTTCAACATCAATATAAGCTGATGTCTTAAGCTCTCCACCAACTAGCACAAGGCCTGTTTTCACAAATGTTTCTAGTGCAACTCTAGCTTTTTTATCTTTTTCTAGTATTGCGTCAACCAGCGCATCAGATACCTGGTCAGCGATTTTATCAGGATGTCCGTTTGAAACAGACTCAGAAGTAAATAATTTAATCATATAAACATAATATTATTTATTTTCCAATTAGTAAAGATAAAACGCAGCACAGAACACACCGCCAGAATTAAAGTCACTAACTTTTATACTTCTTTTAGAGCTCAACGCAACAACCTCACAATCATAACCCGGTTCAAAAGGCCTAACTAAACTGGGGTCAGGCACTCTTTTTTTTAAATTAAGCGTAATATAATCATCTTTAAAAAATATTTTTTGTTTATACATAACATCGACAGGGTTTTCAATCCACCAATCTTTTTGAACATCAATCGTTATGATACCTTGATCGTTAGAGTTTATTTTCTTTGGATAATCTACAGAAACACTTTTTAATAAAGGGGAATCCAGGGTAATACTTTCAGATAAGTTGTTTATGATAAGGATTTTCTTCTGGTCTAAAACGCCTGCGGAAGAAAAACTTACAAGTATTATTATTAAAAACCGTTGTAACATTAATCAAAAAGTAAAACAATCATAGCTAAAAATCAATTAAAAACTGTTCACTCTGCTGTGGATAACTTTGTTAGTAAGTCACTTAATTACAATAGAATAACCCCCTAGATTGTTTTAATCACAATTCATTAACAAAGTTACTAACGGAGTTATCAACATCTTAAGAGCTGCATAAATACATGAATAAAAAAGATTAATAGAGAAATCCACAACAATAGATAAACTTAATAAACATAATAAACTAATATATATATATTCTTATATTTATATTATTTAAATATATGTGATTAATTTGACAACAGGTTATAAAAGGGGTACATTTCTATTTTAAATATTGTATATTAGAGACAATCATGAAGAGAACTTATCAACCAAGTAATTTAAAAAAACATAGAACACATGGATTTAGAAATAGAATGTCTACTCGCGGTGGACGTCTGGTTTTAAAGAGACGTCGTGCTAAAGGCCGCAAACAAATTTCTATTTAACTATGACAGCATTGCCCAAGGATTTTAGATTAAAAACAAGATCAGACTTTTCTAATATTTATAAATCTGGAGCTAATGCTTACAAAACAAGGCATTTTACTTTTTTAGTTAAACCCAATCATCTTGGAAATGCTAGAATAGCAGTTGTAATTAGAAAAAAAATTATCAAAAAA
>JAURNZ010000063.1 GCA_030829925.1 Gammaproteobacteria bacterium
CACTGACCAAAGGTATGTATGATATTTTTATTGCACCTCATATTACAATAAATAATTTTGAAGTTAAATCTGATTTTGTTAAACAATGGTCACATGTTGAAGACTTTGATCAATATTATAAAAATAATCGTTTCGATGCATCGGGTTATGCAAAAAAACAACTGGTTCCTATTACAAATAGTATCCAAATATCTAACCTATGTACGTTTGATGACAAACGTTTTGCATCTTACAGACGAAATGGCAATCGTCTAAAAACCAACCTCACGGTTCATAACTTTACTTTTGATGATTGATAAAATCTATCAATTAGTTTAGGATTTTTTATATGAAACGTTTAATTATTACTCTCCTTTTTTGTTTTTCTTTAGCTAATGCTAGCGATTTAAATCTTGATGATGTCTCTGATGCAATTGTTAATGTCTCTACCAAAATAAAACAACCATTAACAGACATTCTTGACTCAAGTGAACAACCCAAACATATTGCATTTGGTTCAGGCGTTATCATCGATGCTAAAGAAGGTTATATTGTAACAAATGCGCATGTAATTCAGGACCCAGAGCTTATTATTGTTACCCTACACGATGGCACTAGGTTAAAAGCTAAGGAAATAGGTCGTGATAAAATGACAGATTTAGCACTCATACAAGTTAAATCCTCACACCTCGTGCCAATGCCGCTTAGTAAAGACAAACCAGAAGTTGGACAAAGGGTAATCACTGTTGGCAATCCATTTGGATTAGATCACACGATCACATCTGGCATCATCAGTGGCTTAAATAGACAGCTTGGACAACTATACAACCTGATTCAAACAGATGCACCCATCAATCCAGGCAACTCAGGTGGTGCATTAGTCAATGACACTGGTGAGTTACTTGGCATCTGTACTGCCATAACAACAGTCTCTGGTGGTAGCATAGGCCTAGGTTTTGTGATTTCAATTGATACTGTTCAACCAATTGTTGAACAACTTAAAAAATATGGCGATGTAAAAAGAGGCATGTTTGGTGTTGTTGTACAAGAGATATCACCAGCACTTCACAAAATATTAAAACTTCAAAAAAATCAAAAAGGTGTTATGGTTGCCGAAGTTTTACCTGAATCCCCTGCCTTAAAAGCTGGCATTAAGGTTGAAGACATCATTCTTAGCATTAATGGACATGACACAACCAATCCAAACGAACTTAAAGCCGCTATCAGCAGCGTGCGTATAGACGCTGACCTTATCATTCAACTTCTACGTGACAATAAGCCAATGACAATCAAATCTAAGACCACTAATTTTGAAGGTTCACAAAAGTCTGGTACGCAATTATCCGGCGCACAAATGATTGAGTACAAAGAACTTAATAAAGACAATGAATTACAAACAGGGCTGTTAGTCACTGATGTTAAGGAAGGCAGTGAAGCATTCCTAATCGGGTTACAAAAAGGAGATTTGATAAAAGCGATTGACCGCAAACCCATCGGACAATTAGCCAACCTTAAATCAATTTTACAAAATAAAAATCAACAGCTTTTAATCACAATTGAGCGCAATGAGCAAAACCTATATTTGGGATCAATCTAAAGGTATTTGAAGCCACTGAACCCATTGCATAGATAACCATGCTTTTGCCAGCAAACAGATTCGTTCCTGAGAATAATTCTTATTCAGTGTAAAAGATGCTTTTTGACCATGGTAACTTGCTTCTATGGTCTTTTCTGAATCAATATAAGCGACATTAAGCTCGATTGAACCCTGTTGCTTATGCCAACCTGGCAACCATGCAAGTAATGGCTTTGCTTGTTCGTTCGCATTAAATTTAAATGCATCAAACTGCTTTAAATAATAATCAAAGAAAATATGTTCATATTTTATAGCTTTAAACCCAATAAACCATGGACTGACTTTTTCCTGTATACCATCTAGTTTTGGGTTGGGTTCTTTTGTGAAAACTTTTACTTCCAGATACGGAAAAGAAGTTCTGAAACCAAATGATAGGTTGTTTTTTTGACACTCAGGCTCTACTAAGCTTGCCACATGACTCTCACTTGCAGCAAATAAATAAAAAGTCGTTCTAAACAAACCATTATCTAATGCTTGTGTTTTAAGATATGGCATTAAGTCTCTTGTGACCATTGGCATACATTCTTTGGGTGGCCCAGGCAACGCAATAATGATGTGCTGATCCGTTTGAATTAATGAGCCATGTGCTGTACCGTTTACAGGTTTAAACAATGTCGATCCTTTAATGAATCGAGCCAAACGTTTGTTATTATCTGGACATGAAATCCCATAATCTTTGTAAATACGCTGTACCATTGCCCATGCATCTGGGTTAAATTCAACTGGTAATTGGGTAGCTTCCGATATGGCATCAATGGTTAAATCATCCAGCGTAGGACCTAACCCACCTGTTGTAATAATGACTTTATGTGATTTCATCAACCATTGAATGGCATTCACAACAGTGTTCTGATCATCTCTAACAGCTAAATGAGTTTTGACATAAAATCTGTGATCATCCAGTTGCTTAGCAATTTGACTTGCATTCCGGTTGATGATATCCCCACTAACAACCTCATCACCTGTTGTTAGCAATGCTATACTATGGTTTTCATCATGTTTCATAATGATAGTATAAAGCATTACTACGCATATCTAAATAAAAGAAACCATATTGGATACAAGTTATTACCAATGACTTTATAAAGGATTGCGAACAGGTGGATCATATTCAGGGTGCACGGTTTGATCATTTCTGACAACCTCTCGCTCATCTTCAGCCAATATTTCAGCACTTGCCACTGATACCAATCCCATCAGTAAAAAATATTTCATATAGTTTTTCATTATTATTTTCTCCTATTTATATTTTAATTATAGTCCATGGACTTTTGTTTAAATTAATTCACATAATGCCTTCATATGTGGATCTGTCAGAAGTAAGTCTCATTGCCGGTTCCGGTTCCTCAAGAACCTCTGCAGCACTTGCCACTGATACCAATCCCATCAGTAAAAAATATTTCATATAATTTTTCATTATTATTCTCCTATGTATATTTTAATTATAGTCCATGGACTTTTGTTTAAATTAATTCACATAATGTATTTTAGCAATTTGCAAAATAATGAAAATTACATTTAAAAGCTAGTTGGATGGATTGGTAAACCAATGAGATGATGATACTGGTGGTACAACATCACCTTCATCCTGCGAGTGTTCAGCATATGTTTCAGCCAATCTCGCATCATCCGAATTTGTTACTCGATACTCATCTAGAGCCATCGCCACTGATACCAATCCCATCAGTAAAAAATATTTCATATAATTTTTCATTATTATTTTCTCCTATGTATATTTCAATTATAGTCCATGGACTTTTGTTTAAATTAATTCACATAATGTCTTC
>JAURNZ010000064.1 GCA_030829925.1 Gammaproteobacteria bacterium
CTTTGAACCTTATTTGAGCTCCGCAAGGCATATTGAAGTTCAGGTGTTGGCTGATCAATCCGGTGAAGTGAGAATCATAGGTGATCGTGATTGTTCCATTCAAAGACGCTTTCAAAAAATCATTGAAGAAGCCCCTGCAAGAGGATTATCTGATGTGCTTAGACAATCGATGCACCAGGCTGCTTATCAACTTGCTAAACATGTAAAATTAAGCTCGTGTGCTACCGTTGAATTTTTATTGGATGTCAACACAAACCAGTTTTGGTTGATGGAAGTAAATCCAAGAATTCAAGTAGAGCATGGTGTAACTGAATTGATTGCTGATATTGATCTGGTTGGTTGGCAATTAAAGATAGCCATGGGACAAACCATAGATTTTAAACAGTCTGATGTTAGGGTGAATGGGCATGCAATTCAGGCCAGGGTGTATACAGAAGACCCTGAGAAAGATTTCAAGCCCACGTTCGGCACATGTTTGGTTTCTGATATTCAACCTTTTTCAGATGTTTATTGGCACACAAGTATCCATATGGGGCAAGAAGTATCTCAAAAATACGATCCAATGATTATGAAGGTATTGGCATGGGGAAAAGATTTTGTTTCTGCAAAAAACAAATTAATCAATGGTCTTGAAAATTGGCATATGGCTGGAATAGTCACCAATCGTCCTTGGCTGTTGAGTGCATTAAGTACACTGAAAGCTGACTCATTGTCAAATACTCACTGGGTTAGCAGTCATATTTATCAACCAATGGATGATAAGCTTTTAGCTTACGCAGCTTATGTTGCGATTATCCTAAATTATCATCATTACCAAAAAAGTCATGGTTTGGACATAAGTCCTCATTGGAAAATTTCAGGTCAATCTACTCAGGTGGGGTGTTGGTCTGTGAATGAAACTCAATTAAAAATGACTTACAGTTGGCAGGGGACGCATGCCATAAAATTGCCTAATAATCAGCTGATTGCTCTTACAGTCCATTCAGATCATCAAGTAACACTTTGTGTGGATGAAGAATCAATCGATTGTCGGGTATCTAAGCATGGCAATGATGTTTGGGTGATCTCATATTATGGTCACACAACAACTGTCAGAAAAACTCCTGTAAGAGCCATAAGTCATGAGAACAAACAAAACCATCGTGGGTTAATAAGCCCGATGCCAGGCACAATGGTCATGTGTCATGTAGCAAAAGAAGATCGTGTTAAAGCTGGACAGGTGGTTGCAGTCATTGAAGCAATGAAAATGCATCATACAATCAAAGCACCTTGTGATCTTGAAATCATTGCATTAAATTATAAACAAGGCCAGCATGTACCTATGCATAAAACTTTATTTGAATGGAAAGCAATAGACTATGACATACTTGAAAGTTAATGTGTCTGAACAAGGCATTCAGACGATTATTTTAAATCGACCAGAAAAACGTCATGCGCTCAATGTGGGCATGATGCATGCATTGGTAGAATCGTTCACTCAAGCTTTTGAAGATGATGGTATTAAGTGTATTGTTTTAAAATCATCAGGGCCTGTTTTTTGCGCGGGTGCAGATTTAAATGACATGCATGAACAAACCGATGATTTTATTGCATCGCTGATTGCTTTAATTAATGTATTGCAACAAAAAAATAAACCTATTTATGTACCTTTAACTAGTGCTGTCTATGGTGGTGGATCCATTTTACTAAGTTTTGCAGATGTCATCGTTGCTTTAGATGATATTCAAATTGTTATGCCTGAAATTAAATCTCATCTTTGGCCAGTATTTTTGCTACCATTGTTAAAAAATCATCTACCTCAGGATGTATTGACTGAAATGGCAATGCATGCGACGCCACTAACTGCAAAACGCGCTTATTCATTGGGTTGGTTTTGTGATGTTCAAAGTCAGGATCAAGCAGTGGTGCAAGCAATAGACGACTTAGCTAATAGATATTGCCAATTGCCACAAACCTCTCTAAAAGCTTTTTATCAGTGTCATCGGAAAGTATTTATGGACGTCTTAAATGATCAAACATTGGCACAATTAGGCAGTCAATTAAAAACATTAGTAAGCATTAAGAAGTCGTCCGCGACTTAAATCCATCATTGGAATGATAGTTAGTAGTGCTAGCGTGCTGAGTATAATGATCGTAGCTGACATGGCAAATAAAGAAGCGCCATATGCCATCGTTAGCCAACCTAATAAAGCCGGTAAAACAAACTTTAGACATCCATAGACACCAATGACTTGGTCTGTAGCAAGCTTCGGTTGATTCATAAGACCTGTGATGCTACCGGTTAACAGTATGCCGCTACCTAAATGCGTGACGCAGGTAAGAAACGTAAATATCAGCGCATTTAACATATGGAATATATGACATATGAAGATGCTCATCATTGCAATTAAAATTAAACCATGTCCAAAAAGAATAGCTTTAAGAACTCCGGTTTTCTTTGATATCTGTGGCAATATAAAACAACCTACCATATATGTAAATCCGACCAAAGAAAAGCAATAACCATACCATAGGGGAGAGCTTCCAAAGTTCACAATATAAATATAAGGTGAATGAGATAAAAATAAGAAATTAGTGCTTGCGCCCAAGATACCTGAAAATATTAAGTAAGCTAGATTTGTGTGTTGAATAAGAAGGCTTAACCAGCTGACTTTAGATTCATGATGGTGTTGTTCATTAGACTGAGCTTTTGGAAAAAGTTTAAAGGTTAATAATCCATGGATGGCTATCAAGGCCATCATATAGGTAAATGTGAAATGCCAATGTCTTTTTTGTATGATTAATGCACCAATCATCGGAATGATTATGGGGGAAACAGCGATGGCTGTACTGAGGTAGCTACATAATGTTGTACGTAACTTTGCGTTTGTAGTGATGTCTCTTACGGATATAAAACTAATCATTAAAGTTGCTGAACTGCCTGCTGCTTGAATGCAGCGTGCAACTATTAAAGTCGTTAGGTTATGTGATACTGAAGCAATTAAGCAACCAAGGAAAATGATTATGTAACATAACAAGGTCAATGTTCTTCGACCTAATTTTATGATCAAGCTCCGAATACAAAGTTGTGTAAGGCCACAAACGAGGAAGAAAACAGACATGGAGTTTTGTAATGAAGATGCAGATACATGAAAGTCGTCAGTGATGAATGGCAATGCAGGTGCGATGATATCAAGGCAAAATGCAAACCAGCATACCATTGGAATCAACATGATAAGATTGGCAAGCGGTTTATGTAACCATTCAGATGACATGTTTATTAGTATTCCTTTTCAAAGCAAATATTGCAAGCTTGTTTTTCATGGTGAGACCTGAGGTTTCATAGCATTAGTCACTGATAAAGATGGGTGCCAAAGCAATGCTAAGCTTGCTAAATAATCTTGATAAGATGTTATTTCCTTCCATTGGCCTAATGTTTCATCAGAGCTATATTTTTTGTCATTGTAAATGAATGTATCAAAAAACCAAATAGACTTAGTATCGCCATAGGTTTTCTTTAAGAAGGTTTCCCCAGAAGTATTGATGTGATGCTCACGTATATTGATTTCAAAAAAATTAGCAATTAAGTGTGCGCTTAGGTCAATCATGCTGGGTTGGTTTAAGTCTTTAAAGTCTTTAAAATGGTTTTCAAAGAGTGTTTGTAATAATTGTAAGCATTGAGTCTTTGTCTGAATTTTATAAAAAAACCGAAGCAGTTGGTCATTTTTTTTTCTAATGGCACACTCATACGACAAATTAAGTAAATGATTGAGTTCAGTCTGAAAGGTCATGTGCTTTATGCAAACGGCGGCAAGTAGTTGGCAATGAAGGTGAAAAAAACAATTGCCATCAGCACGTGTTAAAAGATAATGGGGGCCAATTGAGAAATGTTCCCCATGATTGGTTAGCTGAGCTGTTAAAGGACTTTTATTGTTTATTAATGATCCAGTATTAGGAATAAAGCATTGGATGCCAAAAAAGATATGCATACATTCAAAAAAGTAAAAAGGTACCGTGCTACCATTTTGATTGATTTGATCCCAGTTAAATTGACCCTGTGCTGACTCAAATAATAATGCTGTGGTTGCTCTAAAGGGTTTGAAATACGTTTTTATTGCTTCAATGGTTTCAATGACTTCAGGGTTTTCATGTGTCCAAACTTTTTCAGGGTTGTCGAAAATGATTTGAAGTATATTTATGAAGTCTTGTCTCAATAGTATATATAAGCGGGGATTTTTTATGTCTTCAATAAAATTGTTGATTTGATAAATAGGGTGGCGATTATCAACCAGTTTGATAATCGCATTAAAACAACTGATTTTATCAAGAATCAGTTCTGTTTTTGTAATGTCGATATCAACCATTGGAATGATGTATGGCATCTGTGTTTGTTGATGATTAAATAGCGACGGGTTGGGTGTCATAAATGTTCTCTTCTAATAAAAAAAAGTGTAACATTATCATAAGTTAATTTTCAAATGAGGTAATGCTATGCATATCATGTCTTTTAATGCCAATGGCATCCGTTCAGCAGCAAGAAAAACTTTTTTTGATTGGTTCTTAACACATGATGTTGACGTGTTGTGTGTTCAGGAGACTAAAGCGAAAATTGATCAACTAGATGACGAAGTTTATAAACCAGCAGGATATGAGCGATTTTTTCTCGATGCAGATAAACCAGGTTACAGTGGCGTTGCTGTTTATACCAAACAAGCTGTCATAGATGTGCTTAAGCCACTCTCTGGTTTATGGTGTTCGGAAGGGCGTTTGCTGGGCGTGTCTTTGGCGCATTGTGATGTCTATTCTCTTTATTTGCCTTCAGGGACTTCTGGAGATGCTCGCCAAGCCATAAAATATGAGATGATGGATGAGCTCTATGAATGGATGAAAAATTTAAAAAGACCAACCGTTATTTCTGGTGATTGGAATATTGCGCACAAGAAAATTGATTTGAAAAATTGGCGAGGCAACCAAAAAAATTCTGGTTTTCTACCTGAAGAACGTGCCTGGTTGGACCAATTGTTTGAATCTGGACAGTGGTTGGATGCATTTAGACATCTAAATCAAGCTGAAGGTGAGTATACATGGTGGACTTATCGGGGGCAGGCTAGGGCTAAAAATGTTGGGTGGCGCATAGATTATCATATAACCAATCATGATTTAACCTTGGCATTAGATAAAACGATGGTTCATCCCAATCCAGTATTTTCGGATCATGCGCCATTGAGTTTATGGTTAAATGAAGACAAGCTGGAAAGCCTATCATCAAATTGATATAATTGAGTTTATGCGTAAGATTTGTCTACTTTTTTTAATTCAGTTTAGTTTCGCAATGCCTATGATCATTTTGCAATCACATCAAGATGAATTAAAGGCTATGTCTGAAATTATCAGGGCAGATCTCAAGTCTTCAAAAGCTAATTATCATGCTGGCAAACTTCAGTTGTTGCTCACTTATCAAAAGAATTGGGGGATGATGCAGTGTCGATTAAGGTCTGAAAAAAATGATATTCTTGTAGAGCGCACTTTTAAATATGAAAAAAGTGATGCCTCATGGGCAGCACATGGGTGTAGTGATGCGGTGCTTCAAGGACTGACGGGGAAGCCTAGTCTTTTTTCAGGCAGGGTGTCTTGGGTACGTGTTGATAATGATGACTACATTGTTGAGCAAGCGGATAGAAATTTAGATAATCGAAGTATTCTTTTTAAAAGTAAAGCGCCGATCATTAGTTTGGCATGGACCCCTGATGCAAAGTCATTATATTACATTAAGCATACATCCGATGCTTATGACATTAAACGCTATGATCGTGCGTTTAAAACACATCATATGGTTTATCATTCAAAGACTCCTTTAAATGATCTTGTTTGGGATGCGTCGCAATCACAGCTTCTTTTCACAAAATCTGTGCATGGGATTCAAAAACTCTTTTATATGGATAATGATTCACCAAGACAGCTGACCTTTGGCAAGAGTATTGATGTTTCACCAACTGTTTCAAATGGCAAGGTTGTTTTTATTTCTGATCAAAAGAAATCACCTCAATTATATAAATTAACCCAGAACGGAATTAAAAGTCATTTGCCATTAGAGGGTGAGTCAATGTTGATGCCTATGATGTACCACCATCAATTATATTGGTACGATGCCATAGAACATATAATCATGGTATTTGATTCTACCAAGCAAGAGACTAAAATGTTTCTGAATCAGAGTAATGTAAGGGCCATTGCGCCTACACCTTATGGCTTATTGGTGGCGACATCAAGTCAGGTCATGTTGGTTGGTTTTGAAGGCGATGTTTCCGATCGGAAAAACATACAGGTCAATGTTCTATCAACTTCCTGGATGGATGTTATATGATTTCAAAATGGTTTGAAAACGTTTGGATCAAAACATTAGCAATCATGCTTAAAGTTTGCATTCCTTTTCGTTGGAAAGTGACGTGTGATAATTTGCAACGCTTATACCCAGAAAAAGAAGCAAAAGCGATTGCGTGGCAGAGTTACCTTCATCATGCGAGGTTGCTTGCTTATGTCCCAAGACTAAAGAAGGTCGTTCAAAGTAAAAAAATTCGAATGAATGATCCAGAGCATTTTGAAGCCATGCTAAAAGCACCTGCTGTTTTTATGTTTAGCGGTCATGTCGGTTTGTGGGAGTTGGTACCATTTGTATTAAATAAATATGGACTTGAGAATCAACATTGGTTATATAAGCAAAGTAGAATTAAATCATTAGATCGATTATTGTTCCGTTTCCGTCAAAGCCCTGGCTTACATACATGGGATAGTTTGACTCAATTGAAGGATGCATTGAAAGGCTTTAAACAGCACGGGCATCTGGGATTAGCTTCCGATCAGGGTGCAGGTTATCAGTCCAATTTTTTTGGTATACCCATGAAATTTCCAATAGGTAGTCAAAAATTAGTTGCACGTTATCAAGTACCATGTTATTTCTTTAGTTGTATGTTTGAAAACGATGAGCTTGTGATTCATACGAAGCCACTGCCGTTAAACAATGTTCAAGATGCATATATTTCTGAGCTTGAGCAAGTGATCAAACAATACCCGGAACAATATTATTGGATGCATCGTTTATGGCAAGTTTAAGACCTGAAGGATTAAAGATTACATTTAAATTATATGTGTTTTCTTTAATTTTGGTGGGCATGCTTTTAACGGGTTGTGGTTCTGAGCCGCTTTTGATGAATGATGATTCCAAACACGAACTCCAATATATTCAGAACGCCAAAAATGTAAGCAAAGTTGAACAACAGGTATTGCTTGAGATGATTGATCAAATATCTAAACAAGACCAAGCTTTTTTATCGATAGATGTGCCAAGTCCAGTCACACAGGCTGAGAGTTATGATCGTGCCCTTTGGCAGTCCAGGGCTAATCAATTACAGCAATTTTTAAGAATGCAGGGTTTAAGTTATAATCAAATTCAAATGAGGGAATGTTCATTATGTTCATCTATACGCGTTGGCTAATTTGTATATTGGCTGCCATATCTGTTTCAAATGCTCAAATGACTGAGGAAGACAGTGATCCGCGCATTGCGCTTTTAGAAAAAAAGATTGCTCGCTTGGAACATCGTGTTGACTATCTTTCTGAACTTTTGGATCAAGCCAATGTGGCTGAGTTAGAAGAAAAAGTGGCCCAATTACAATCTGCGGTGGCTAAAAAAAATCAAGTCATGCATGAGCCTGCACCTACTACAAAGAAGGTTGATAATAATCAGGATAAATTATTTCAAGACATTAAAAACATGCTTGCCAAACAAGATATGAAAAGAGCGCAGGTTGCGCTCAAGCGTTTCATTGATCAATATCCAAATTCTAAACATCACTACCATGCCATGTTTGAACTGGCTAACTTAATGGTTTTACAAGGTGAGCTTCTAAATGCAGAGCCGCTATTCGTTAAGGTTTCTGAGCAAAAACGAGATGCTAAAGCACCGGATGCTTGGTTGAGATTAATGACCATTTATTGGCAAACAGGTCGTCATAAAGAAGCTGAAAATGCTTACCAAAACTTAATTGACGGCTATCCAAGATCTCCTGTTGCACAATTGGCAAAAGTTCAATATAAGCAATGGATTAATATTCAGCATAATTAGGCTTGATATCGGACAAAGTTTGGCGTATTATAAAATTTTCTGGGTCGTTAGCTCAGTTGGTAGAGCATCGGGCTTTTAACCCGCTGGTCGAGCGTTCGAGTCGCTCACGACCCACATTCAACTAGATTAAATATTATGTTTGAAAAAACATCCTTACTTGAACAATTTGCCACTTTATCTCACAGATTTGATGAGATGAGGGGGTTTCTTTGACTATCAACATCATTTAACAGAAATCACACGCATCCAAGCTGAAATGGCAGATGAAGCCGTTTGGTCAGACTTAGAGAAAATGCAACATTTGCAACAAAATCTTAAAAAATCTGAGGGTGTCGTTGCTAATATCAATCGAGTCAGTCAGTTATTAGCTGACGGTGATGATTTAATTGAAATGGCTGCGAGCGAACATGATGAAAATGCTTTGAAAGCCATTGCTAAAGATTTTGAAAAAGCTGATACATACCTGGCTAAATTAGAGTTTAATCGAATGTTTCGTCTAGAAGAAGACGAGAATGGAGCATTTCTTGATATTCAATCTGGTTCTGGCGGAACTGAAGCACAAGATTGGGCAGCGATGTTACTAAGAATGTATGAACGATTTTTAGAGCAAAAAGGGTTCAAGTACACGATTATGTCACAATCTCCAGGTGACGTTGCGGGTATTAAGCAAGCCTCTTTAAAAGTAGAGGGAGATTATGCATATGGTTGGTTACGCTCTGAGTTAGGTGTCCATCGCTTGGTGCGTAAATCACCTTTTGATAGTGGGAGCCGTCGTCACACATCCTTTGCTTCGGTGTTTGTAACCCCAGAAATAAAAGACAGTGAAGAAGTTGTCATAGATCCAAGTCAAATTAGAATTGATACTTTCCGTTCAAGTGGTGCAGGTGGTCAGCATGTGAACACAACCGATTCTGCCGTTAGAATTACGCATCTTGAATCTGGTATTGTCGTCCAGTGTCAGAATGATCGTTCTCAGCACAAAAATAAAGCGCAAGCCATGGCGCAGCTGAAAGCAAGGTTACATCAATTGAGGCGTCAAGAACAATTAGACAAGCAACAAGCTTTAGAATCATCGAAAACAGACATCAGTTGGGGCGCACAGATTAGGTCGTATGTTCTTGATCAGTCAAGAATCAAAGATCTTCGTACAGGTGTTGAAAAAACAAACACACAAGCTGTATTGGATGGTGATTTAACCGATTTTATAGTAGCCTATTTAAAAGAACGTGAGGGATAATACATGCAAGATGATAATCATGTGAACGATCAAAGAGACCAACATTTAATACGTATGGAGAAGTTGAAGACTTGGCGTGATGCTGATTGTGCTTATCCAATGTCAATGATACCAGCGAATTTAGCTCAATCATTACTAGATGATTTTCAAGAAGCAGATGAGATACCTGCTACTGAAGTGAGTGTCTGTGGTCGCATGATGACTCGACGTATTATGGGTAAAGCAAGTTTTACTCATTTGCAAGACCGCTCCGGTCAGATTCAATTATATGTAACCAAAAACATTATCAGTGATGAAGATTATGAAGCATTCAAACATTGGGATTTGGGTGATATCCTCGAGGTTAAAGGTAAACTTTTTAAA
>JAURNZ010000065.1 GCA_030829925.1 Gammaproteobacteria bacterium
ACCAAACACCAAGCTTGTGCAGTAACCTCATTTGTAACAGCTGTCCAGCCTAACAAAGGTGGCAACGCGCCATTTAAACCACCTACAACGATATTCTGGGGTGTTAAATGCTTTAAGTGACAGGTATAGACCCATGCATACCCAATCATGCCTGCCAAGCAAATTAAAGCCGTTAGTGCATTAACCATAAAATATAAAACCAATGTGCCAAGAACCATTAATCCTATGGCTAGACCCCAAGCTTCATTGAAAGAAACTGAGTTAGTAAGAAGAGGTCTTTTTTCGGTTCTTTGCATTTTTTTATCAATGGGGGTTTCAACAAGCTGATTAAAAACACCACCAGAGGCAGCGACACAACCAATGCCAAATAATGCCTGGATCATGGTGATCGGATGTGAATGATCCGTCAGTAACATAGCAACAGCAGCAGATAGTAGCATTAGGGCAACTACTCTAAACTTACACAAAACAAGACATTCTTTGAATTTAGCTTGGGTCATTATTGGTATCTAGCTTTCATATACCAGGCAACACTTACTAGCAGAAGCATTAGGCCAAAAAAATTATGCAACACTGCCAATGAAATCGGCAAATACCACCAAACATTTAAGATACCAAGCGCAACTTGAATACTCAGCACACCAAGCACCACAGCTGGCCAAAATTTACTAATACTTGGATAAGCAAGCGATTTAACAGCAGCTACAATAAAAAACATCGAAACAATAAAAGCATAATAGCGATGCACCATATGTACAGCCATTCTTGCATTGTGGGTCATTATACCACCTTGATAGTTTTCACCCCACTTCTGAAATAATGTAAAACCAGACATAAAATCCATACTAGGGAAAAAACTTCCTTCACAGTATGGGAAAGTTGCACATACTGTCCCAGAATAAGTGGCACTTGTCCAACCACCAAGCACAAGTTGAAAAGCAAGTAGGCCGATGCCCCAACGAATCCACTTAGCAACAGATGGCATTTGAGGTGTAAAGATTTTTCTTGGCTTTATGCTATCAAAAAATAGCCATGCCATGATAGATGTAAGCAACATGCCGCCAAGCAAATGACCCATCACAATTAAAGGATGTAGTTTTAAGGTGACAGTCCACATACCGAGTGCACCTTGAAATAAAACCAACCCTATAAGTAATATTGACATCATTTTTTTAAATGAATTATTCTCAGAACGATACAATTGAAATGCCACCAATATGATAATGCCGCCAAAGAGGCTCGCAGCGTATCTATGTATCATCTCAAGCCAAGCCTTATACGGAGAAACATGAACATCAATAGGATATTGCGTCAGCGCCTCAGATAGCTCTGCATCACTAAATGGTGCAGTAATTTCACCAAAGCAGCCAGGCCAATCTGGACAACCTAAACCAGCATCACTGATACGAGTAAACGCACCTAAAAAAACTGTCAAGCAACCCCACACCATTAATGTAAAGTAGAGGTATGTATTTGTTGGACTATGCATTAACCTAGCCTAGAAAACTTGAGTAATTTTTTTAGATCAGCACTTATTTTACGAGGATCAACGTCACCTTTATAGCTCATGACAATTTGACCTCTTGGGTCAATGATCAAAATATCATCATTTTTGATGTATGTTCTTATTTGTATCATTTTTTCTTTCGAAACTACCACTGTATCTTTGGTATGAATCGGCTTAAGCGCAATCATCGCAGTTTTAAGTCTTTGTTGGTTCTTACCGGTTGCAAGCTTAAGTCTTTCTAAAAGGTACATCTGCCCTTGGCATGTTGCATCACAACTAAAGTTTGCAACTCGCGTCAAATACCATTTTGGGACTTCATCATTAAACTTTGATGTTTGGATATAGACTGAATTTTCTAATAGATTTCCTTTTTGAAGGGTAGGGTTGGCATGGCCATAAAACTGCCAAAAACCTGCAAATAACACAGGCGCGACACTTAGGACCAGACATATAATTAAGAATTTTTTTGCTTTGTAAGTCATTTCTTTAAATAAATATATCCAATTACAAGCACTAAAGCAAGTAAATAGAACTGAATGGCATACCCATAATGCCTTGCTACAGACACTTTTGGAATTGTCGTTAACTGTTGATAATTGGTTAAACTTTGATCTAAGAGCATTTCATAATTAACAATCTCTTTCCCTGTTAACAAAGATACAAAACTTTTGTCTAGACTAACAATCATACCAAAACCTTTGAAATAACTTAAAGGCATCTTTTCTCGTATCATAACATAAGGCAAAACACGTACTACGCCTTCAAGCTTAGTCAAGTTAACTGATTCATCTTTTAAAGTTGTTATTTGACTCATAGAAACCCAGCCAACATTGACAATGACACATATATCCTCTTGACAATAGAGTCGATATATTTGAGACCCTAACTGGTTATCTTTAACAACATTTTTCTTAATGAACTTTTCTGGCGACCAATAACCACCTGTCAACACTATTTTTTCGTACCCAACCAGAGCTTCATCACGCAAATCAACCAAAGACATTCTTTTCGGGTTACTTGATAGGCCCTCTATTATGGATTTTTTTTCATTTGCCCGATCAATTTGCCAAAACCCTAAAAAAATTAAAAATACTACGGCCAGAAATACTAGCAAAGTAAACATATCTATTTTTTTTAGAAAAGAATTAAGTTTCATCCTACTATGAACGCTATCAATTTTGACAATTTATTTCAATCTCTTAGATAAAAGGGTATACTTTATAACATGTATAAGATTTTAATCATCACCCTGCTTGTACTTGCCATTGCAAGCTTAGCAAGCGCATTGTTTGTTATGTTTAACACAAACATTAATCGTAAAGAAATGGCTAGAGCCCTAAGTTTCAGAGTAGGCTTTTCAATGCTTCTATTTGGCTTATTATTTTTGGGTGCCTACATGGGCTGGATCGTACCTCATGGCCTATACCCTGTAACAACTTAATAAGCGTGCATTTCAAAAAATTTTGTGGTAAAACATGATAGAAAGCAGGATATTTTAAGATCATATGCACGGCCTAATAACTTTATCATTTTCAGGTTATCTAATTTACACGTTAGTAGTGACTCACATAACTATTATGGCTGTC
Source organism: Gammaproteobacteria bacterium (assembly GCA_030829925.1). Classification (GTDB taxonomy): domain Bacteria; phylum Pseudomonadota; class Gammaproteobacteria; order Comchoanobacterales; family Comchoanobacteraceae; genus JAURNZ01. Next base: position 3,094 of record JAURNZ010000065.1, read on the forward strand.
ACAATCTACCTTCATCGCCACCAATCTCATCGAGCCATAGAACTAGGTAGCTTTCCAAGTCATTTTTTTCGCTTCTGGCTATGGATCACAACGGGTATGAAAACTAAAGAATGGGTAGCTGTACACAGATGTCATCACGCACGAGTAGATACAGAAGAAGATCCTCATAGTCCTGTTACTCAAGGCATCAACACTATTTTATGGAAAGGGGTAATACCTTATCGAAAAGCTGCCTGCAATCAAGAAATTTTAACCAAGCATGGTGCTGGCACACCTAATGACTGGGTTGAAAAAAATATTTATTCTAAATTTGGCCAAATTGGAGTCATCTACTTGTTGGCAATAAATATAATATTATTTGGCTTGCCAGGCTTGTTTATCTGGCTCGTGCAAATGACATGGATACCTTTTTTTGCTGCAGGAGTTATTAATGGCATCGGACATTACTTTGGTTATAGAAACTATGATACAGGCGACCACTCCACCAATTTCTTCCCATTTGGCATAATTATTGGCGGGGAAGAACTCCATAACAACCATCATGCATTTCCTTATGCTGCAAACCTATCACGTAGATGGTTTGAACTTGATGTAGGCTATCTTTACATACAGATGCTTGAATACCTTGGACTTGCAAAGATTAAATATACTGCTGAAAGATTAAATACACCTCTTCCAATCTCTAATCGATGGAGTCTTCAGCAACTTAATCAACACAAACTCCAACTCTTAAGAATTTATGACAATTCTGTCAACAAAGTTATTTTGAAAGGTCAAAACACACCTAATAAAATTAAAAAACTTATCTTAAAATCATATCATCGCCTATCACAAAATGAGCTCTCTAAGCTTACAAGTATATGTAAAGACAACCCACAACTTGAAAAAATTGTTGAGCTCAAAACACATTTACATGACATTTTACATAATACACACGTTTCTGAAAAAGTTAGACAATTACTCGACTGGTGCAAAACTTGTCGCGAAACCAAAATAAATTGTTTAATTGAATTTTCATCTTGGTTAGAATCATTAATTGGAGATAAACAACATGTTTAAAAAACTAATCATCATTACTCTAATATGCGCCTCAGCATTTTCGGCTGAGCAAAACACAAATAAGGGCAATGAACTAACAAATGCCAAATTAAACCCTCAACTAAAACAATTCCCCATCATAAGCGATGAGGTTGTTTATTTGCCCAATGCAAATCGGTACATTTATTCTGTGAGAAAACTTTTAAATCCCAACCTACAATACACATCTAGGGCAAGCAAGCTATTAAATAACATCGTTCCACTGGCCAAAAAAGCTCGAATCGTTAACATCTATGGCTTCACTAGTGAAGCACTCAAAGGACCGATTGGCGTTAAGACAAGCAGCGAACAAGCGCAAAGAATTGCAGACTATTTATGGTCACAAGGCATTCCACTAGACAAAATGAATGTTAGAGGCATGGGTTTCCAAGAACCAAGAATACAAGCATCTAATGATGTCGAACAGCATTTTTTCAACAATAGAATCGAAATTGATTTAATCCAATGAGGCCCACTATGTCTTTTAGAAAATTCAAAATACTTGCAACCATATTTTGCTTCTCCGCATGCTATGCTGGGCACCACAACATAACAGACATCATTTGTAGCGGCAATGCCTCCCTATACATTGATGGCAAAAAAGACATGTTCTCTGAAAAAAACACAACACAAACATCTATTGAAGATGGTGTTATGATCATTACAGCCGGACAAGTCAGAGCCAATCTTCCAAGAAAGTTGCAAAGCATTTCGCTACATGACAACTGCCAACTGAGAACCAAACACTGGAACGGTCGCATCAACACCCTAGTTCACAACACAAATAATGATGTCATTATGGACGGTTTTTTAAGCATTAAGAAGATTTTAAAAACTGGCAACGGACGCTTGGTCGTCTATTGGCTTGATGGCACCAATGACCTTGTCGCCACTATCGATTCAGGTAAAGCATACTTGGCCGGGCAGGTTAAACGACTAATTCTTCGCACAACAGGTAACAGCCATTTTAACGGACAACACTTAATTTCTAAACGTGTACTATTACGCGCATCAAACCAAAGCACCGCACAAGTTCATCCTTTAAATGCACTGACTGTATTTAGTTTAGATCAAAGCCACGTTGGCTATGTTAGACCGGTCTCTTATAGCAACCTATCTAGCTCAGACCAAAGCAGCATTGTGATGGAGCCGTTTAGACAAAACTAAACCCATAGCAATCGACATATGTCAGAATTAAAAGAAAAATGGCAGCAAAAGACTGAAGATTATGGCTTCAAAGTCAAAATCCCTAGCGATCTGCTATCTACATTTGATGAGCACAACCCAAATGACCCGCTTACCAAACAATTCATACCAAGCATAGACGAAAGCAAAGGTGATGGATTAATAGACCCATTGCAAGAACATGACATCATTCATGGTGGAATCATACAAAAATATAAACATCGAGTATTGATCACCACAACTGGCGCCTGTGCGATTCATTGTAGATATTGCTTTAGGCGACATTTTCCCTATGAAGGGAATAGCATTCTAAAACATTTGGATCAGCTGATTCAATACCTGTCAGATCACCCAGACATCAATGAAGTTATCCTAAGTGGTGGCGACCCATTGATGCTAAAAAATCATCACTTAAAAAAGATATTTGATGCACTTCAATCATTAAAGACCATTAACATCGTTAGGTTTCACACAAGAATTCCAACCGTACTACCCAAAAGAATTGATTACGCGTTCAAACAGTTAATCAAAGAATATAATCAATGGCATTGGGTCATTGTTACACATGTTAACCACGCCAATGAATTAAATGATCAGAATAAACTAGCCATAGATACTTTGAAATCATTAGGCATCACTATGCTTAATCAGTCTGTTTTACTTAAAGACATTAATGACACAGTAGACACGTTGCAAACACTTTCGCTAAAGCTATTTAATCATGGCATACTACCTTATTATCTTCATCAATTTGATCCTGTCAAAGGTGCCATGCACTTTGAAGTTCCCATGTCTAAAGGAAGACACCTTATTAAAGAACTACAAACCGTTCTTCCGGGCTATCTAGTGCCTAAATACGTTCAAGAACAACCAGGCCAACCCAATAAGACTATTTTATGAATAAGCTCATTCAAAAGCTATTAGACAGCGGAATTAAAAATGCAGCACAAGAACATCAGTGGCTAAAAGACAGCGCTGAATCCGAACAACAATTAAGCACATGGGTTGACGATCGCAGCAAAGGCAAGCCCTTAGCTTATATTCTTGGCCATGTTGATTTTTTTGGGCTCAATTTAACGGTAAACGAACATGTTTTGATTCCAAGGTTTGAAACGGAAACATTCGTTGAGTTATTTTTACAACACACACCGAAGCATAAGCCCTATCACATTCTTGACCTAGGCTGCGGATCCGGCGCGATTGCCCTTGCAATAAAAAAACATTTACCTAAATGCAATGTCATCGGACTTGATTTAAGTTTAGATGCCTTAAATGTTGCTTTAAGCAACCAAAGAAATTATCCAGACATTCATATTCACTGGGTTCAAGGAGACTGGCTAAATGCCATCAACTTAGACAAAATAGACATCATTATCTCAAACCCTCCCTATGTTGAGTCAGATTGGCAAGACTCATCTATTTTTTTTGAACCTAATACAGCATTGTATAGTGGTAAAGATGGCCTTGATGACATTAAAAAAATCATTCACCAAGCCTCCCAACATCCCCATTTAGAGCTTTGGTTTGAACATGGTCATGAACATGACTTATCAAAGATCATAAGTTCCTCGTGGAACATTCAAAAATTTTTTGACCACAGTGGCACACAGCGGTTCACTCATTTAACTAGCAAAAAAAAGCATGTTTAGCCCCTCAAAAAAGATCACCACAAAAGACATTCAGGAACTTTACTACATTACAGATATAGATAATGTACCAAGCATATTAGACAAAGGGATCTTATCTCACAATGACGCCCAAGACATACCACATACAGATATTTCAAATAAAACCATTCAGTCATTAAGAAAAGATAAAGCCATTCAACTGAATGACCAGCATAAAACAACATTGCCTCTATGGTCTTTTGTATGCTTATTTGCCCAACCACATAATGCAATGATGTATGTATCAAGGGGTAAACATATTTGTGTATTACGCATAGATAAGGCCATCCTAGAACGCGATGATATTTATATTTCTGATCGCAATGCAAGCTGTCACAACGCCTCATTTTCGAAAGCAGAGAATTGGGCATTAACAAATAAAACAGCAAGGTGCCTGTATTCAAGGCATTCGCTGCCATATAGCACAAACACCATAGATCCCAACGATTATAAATCAATAAGACAGTTAGAAATACTTTGCCCGAAGAAGGTTGCAAAAGAATTTATCCTGGGGTTTTTCGCGAAACAAAAAGAAGACATGGAAGTATTATTAGACATTGTAAAAGATAAATTGCTGTCTTTATCAGTTACTATGAATGCAAATATATTTTTCTTAGGAAAATCCTTACGATTAAATACCTTTACGCCAATCACTAAAAACACCATTGATGTCAAAGATTCTGAGAATGTCCACGCTAAGGATGATCATGATGAAAACAAGATTATCCTTGGATTTAGTAGTTTTTCTATTTAATATTTTTTGGTTTTAAAAAATATTAAAAAACAATTGCTTATGCGCTATAATTAATTTAGAAATAGGAGAATAATAATGAAAAATTTATATCTAATCACTTTGTTGAGTCTCTTTATGGTCAATGCTTCATATGCTCAAGAAGATGATAATGTCGAAGATACAAATGAAGCATCTGAGATGGAAAGTGCAAGTCAATCAAGTGAAGGTGAAATTTCAAATACTGAAAGTGCTATCGGGCTCTGATAATTTGGATAACGAGGAGGTAGAAAGCGCTTCCGGTGATGATATTTAAATTCTCTGAAGGAGGGTGGATGATCAAATCCTTTAAATCAATCTCATCAATACCTAGATGTCAAAGATTCTGAGAATATCCACACGAAGGATGATCATGATGAAAACACGATCATCCTTGGATTTAGTAGTTTTTCTATTTAATATTTTGTGTGTTTAAAAAACTAAATTAAAAAAATAAAAACAATCACTTATGGCCTATAATTAATTTATAAACAGGAGAATAATAATGAAAAATTTATATCTAATCACTTTATTGAGCCTTTTTATGGTCAATGCTTCATATGCAGTTGTCCCTACCAGTGATTGCATACACCCGCACTTGGAAGGCTGTAGCCAGTAGGTAAAAGTTTGTAGTTTAGGTCGCATTAAATGATGAGCTTGATCCCAAGTCA
>JAURNZ010000066.1 GCA_030829925.1 Gammaproteobacteria bacterium
CTATTATCATGTCAGCATACCAATATAATCAACTACCCTAGAAATATCTTCTGACGTCATTCCATCATGTAAAGGCAATCTAAACATTCTTTTGGAAACATCCTCGGAAATTGGACATGAACTACTAAAGCCATTTGCAATAGCGGCAGGAGAAATACTTAATGGCTCATAATGAGATGCAATAGAAATATTCATATCATTTGCTATTTTAAAATATTTTGTACGTTTTAGTTCATTCTCAGCTAAAATTGGAAAAATGTGAGCATTGTGGTCGAAATCATTCATGTATAGAGGCAATTGTAAAGATGTACTGCCTAAAGCTTTAGCAGCCTTTAAATACTGATTCCAAACTTGAAGTCTCCTAAATGTTTTTATTTCAACATCCTCAAGACTAGCTAATAAAACTGCTGCATTAATATCACTCATTAAAAATGAACTACCTATATCAACCCAAGTATATTTATCAACTTTCCCACTTATAAATAACTCTCTATTAGTACCTTTTTCTCGAATGATTTTTGCTTTTGAAATTAGAGTTTGATTATCTTTTGGAATGAATATCGCCCCCCCTTCGCCACATGAAATATTTTTTGTATTATGAAAAGACATTGTAGATAAATCACCAAAAGTTCCAAGCTTTTTGTCTTTACACGACGCGTAAATCCCTTGTGCATTATCTTCAATAATGGTGATTGATCTGCCATCTACTATACTATTTATTCTTCCATAATCACATGCAATGCCAGCATAATTTACTGTTACAATTGCTTTAGTTTTATTTGTTATCAAAGCCTCTAGCGATTCTGTGCAAATATTAAAGTTTGTTGGGGAAATATCACAAAAAACTATTTTTGCTCCCCTGCTCGCAAAGGCACTTGCAGAGGACGGAAACGTAAAACTCGGCACTATTACCTCATCCCCAGGCTTTATACCAGATAAAATCGCAGTCATCTCCAAAGCGTCGGTACAACTTGTAGTTAAAAGAACTTCATAATTTTCATACATGCTTTCTAATAAGGCTTTTACGCGAAAAGTAAACTCCCCATCCCCATGTAAATGACGAGAATCCATTACTCTTTTCAGGTAGGCTTCTTCATTTTTAGACTTAGTTGATCGACTAAACTGAATAGTACTTAGCATATTTTACTCAAATTTTCGCGATATTCCGATTTAACATACTTTTTTGACAAGCTCAGGACCCTATCTTTATCAATCAATCCCATATTGTAAGCAGCTTCTTCTGGACAACCTATAAGATCACCACTGGTTTCTTGTATAGCATCAATAAAATTGGATGCAGCTAGTAGGCTTTTAGGTGTTCCAGTATCTAACCAGCTAATACCACGACCTAAAATATCATTGCTGAGGTTGTGCTCGTTGTTATATAAATTTAACAAATCCACCATTTCTAACTCACCTCTCTTAGAGTAATTGAGAGAAGGTATCTTCTCAAATACCGAACAATCTAAACCATATATACCAGTAATTGCTAAGCTGGATTTTGGCTGCATGGGCTTTTCTTGTAAGGAAATAACTTTTCCTTTGTCATCGATTACGGCAACACCAAACCTTCTTGGGTCTTTCACTTTTTTTAAAAATAATTTTGCTCCATTACACCCACTCATTATGAAATTTTTAATTCCGTCTACTAAGCCACTTCCGTGGAAAATATTATCTCCAAGGCACACAATGATTTTACCAGCCAAAATATTTGACTTACATAACATAATGGCATCTGGAATACCTTTGGCCTCATCCTGGAGCACATATAAGATCTCAACGCCCCATTGACTGCCATCATTTAAGATACTCTTATAGTTTTTTAAATCACGTGTTTTCGTAATAATGATAATTTTCTTAACTCCAGAGAGTATCAAAATAGATACTGAATAAAAAATCATCGGCTTATCACAAACTGGCAAAAGTTGCTTAGAAATACTTGCCGTTAATGGCCAAAGTCTTGTCCCTTCACCACCCGCTAAAATTATACCAGTTACAGTTGGCATAGGCTTACCCTCTCTTTAAGAATTTGTATAATTTTTTTTGCAGAATCTCCGTCTCCATATGGATTCTTTTTTCCTAATATTAGACCTTTACAATACATTTCATCTGTAAATATTTTATCAACTTCATTGTAAATTACATCTTTATCTGTACCAACCATTTTTACTGTTCCCGCCGCAATAGCTTCCGGACGTTCAGTTGTATCCCTCAAAAGTAAGACTGGTTTATTTAAATAAGGGGCCTCCTCCTGGATACCCCCAGAATCTGATAAAATTAGATCTGATAGTGACATAGTTAGTATAAATTCTGGATAAGACATAGGATCCGTCAGATAAACATTTGGTAGACCGCCTAAAATATTTTTAACAACGACAGCAACATTAGGATTTAAATGAACAGGAAATATAATATCAACATCTTCAAATGATTGACTAATTTTCTTAATCGCGTGAAGGATATTCTTCTGTTTCAGGCCAAAACTTTCTCTTCTGTGACAAGTAAGTAATATTTTTTTTCTTTTTGACTTAAGAAAATCAAATTTGCTTAAAATATCATGTTTTAAATTTGCGTCACTATCTATTATGGCCAAGGCTTCTTTTAAAGCATCAATGACTGTATTGCCAACAACATATATATTATCACTGTTTATGTTCTCTTTTAACAAATTTTGTCTTGCAACCTTTGTTGGAGAGAAGTGAAACTTCGACAAAACACCATTTATAGTTCTAGCTCCCTCTTCAGGCCATGGCGACTTTAGATTCCCAGACCTCAAACCTGCCTCAACATGAGCAACATTTATATTCGACAAATATGCCACCAATGAGGCACACATAGAACTGATAGTATCACCATGCACAATAATTAAATCAGGTGCTTCTTCTTTAACAACAACTGCTAAAGCATTAATCATTTCTGCACACGTAACAACAAGCTCTTGGTTTTCTTTCATGATATCTAGATCATGTTTTGGGGATATTTTAAAGAAATCCAAAACTTGATCAAGCATGTCTCTATGTTGCGCAGTCACGCACACAGTCGTCTCAAAACTAGGAACTTTTTTTAGCTCATAAATAATTGGCGCTAGTTTTATTGCTTCTGGTCTCGTACCAAATATTAAGAGTATCTTTTTCATATAGGCCTCCTTGGGACACATTGATCTTCCATATTCATTTTAAAACTTAAATTAATCCCGCTGCTACTAATTCTATATCACTCGGATTATTAAGTTCCCAGAAGTTCCTGCCTTGGGCATCCACCTCTACACATTTGACAACACACCCATGTGCTAAAAATCTTAGTTGTTCTAAACCTTCTAAGGATTCCAAGTGACTTTCTTGCCAAGATAAATAATCCTTAAGAACTGATGGCTTGTATGCATAAACACCCACATGATGATAGAAATTGGGCATATGCTCTGAAGCCAATACATTTGTATCACAGTAAGGAAGAACTTCCTTAGAAAAGTATAAAGCATGATGATGATGATCAAACACTGCTGTTGTACCACCAACAAGCCCTTTACTACGATCTTCTTTAAACTGCATCAGGGTTTTCAAATCCATTTTCAAGACGGGGGTTGCCATTTTAGCAGATGAATCTAGCCGCATTGCATTAACCAAATCCGTCACAAACCAAGGTGGCGTTAAAGGCGCATCACCTTGAAAATTTATAACCACATCAGCATCAATTTTTTCATTGATCATTGCCTGAGCACAACGCTCGGTACCATTGCGACATTCAGGATCTGTCATGATAACACTTGCACCAAAACTTTTAACAGCTGCTTTAATTCTTTCATCATCTGTAGCCACATATACAGCATCAATGTTAGGCACACGCATGGCTGCATCCCATGCATGTTGTATCAGTGGCTTAGCAATACCTGAGGCACCCTTTAACGAATGCAAAGGCTTACCAGGGAAACGTGACGATGCATATCTAGCAGGAATGATGATCACAGCACTCATACAAAAACCTCTTGTTTCATAATAGCTTTAGGACGCTCAACACCAAACTGATCAAACGGATTAATATCAGCATGAAAACCCATAATTAATGTCACATACTCATACATTGCTACAATCATCCCCATGCGCTTTGGATTAACATCATCTATAGACAAAATGGAGACTTGTTTATTATGGCTATGGAATGATTGATGCACGCTAAACTTATGAGTCATATTTAAATCTAAAACATCAGTTTTATCTGTCATCGCTTTATATTGAGCACATAAATGCTGGTTACTTGATTCATTATCTATTTGGTTCAATGTCAATGCATGGAGCATAAAAGGCTCATGACTTTGATGCAAATATTGCATGGCCGCATGTTGCGCTTGATGCCCAGTCATTGGCATGATCATGGGACCTGGGACCTTTGCCAACCTTTCATTTTTCTGATTAAAAGGCTTCCCTAGACTTTCCATCATTAGTTGCTGCACATATGGGCCAAACCCATCTAATAGACTTGCATAAGTCAACATCCAAAGCGTTGGCTGTAAAAATTTATTTTGTTGCACTAAAAAAGCATTGGCCAACTTTCCAGGCAAGGTTTCAAAAACACTGTTTGCATTTTGCTGCATATGTCTATCCATATAACAACCACCAGCTCTAAATTCATCCAAAACATATGACCCGTAAGCCACTAGAATTGGGAAAATGACTGGCGACCAAATAGACATTCTGCCATTGATCTCATCATGCATCCATAAGGTTTCATGATCCGAAACACTAAATTGAGATTGGGCATCTGAATTTGCGGTAATGAGTATTCGCTTATACTGATCCCAAATTTGGTTTATTGCCTGATAGGCCCAAACAACTTCATGCGTTGATCCAGACTTTGAAATATAAACAACTAAAGTTTCTTCACGCTTTATATTTGCCAAATCATTTTTTAATATATTAATATCGCAGTGATCAATAAAGATTAATTTTGATTTTTGTAGTAGAGTTGTTTTAAATGCTTTATTCAAGCACTGAAGCCCCCATGAAGAGCCACCAACCCCAACACAAATAATATTTTTTATACCCTCATAAGCCTCTACTAGAGATAACATTTTATCATCTTGTGCCTGAAAGAACTTATTTACATCCGTTATATTATTGCCACCTTGCTTAAATTGTCTTTGAGCAACAAACAAGGCACGTTTTTCTTCGGTAAAATTTACTTTCTGACCTTGCCATAAAGCATTTAGTCGTTCATAAACTTGTGCCTGATTTAAATGACAAGCATGACTTTCAGATAAGATTAAGGACAATCCGTTAAATGAATGTCTATTACCTGATAGTTGATTAAGTAAGGTACTTTCACTCATGAATGAGTCGCCTCTAAGTTGGCTACCCAGGCACGCATACCAATGGGCGTATATGAAATAAATCCTGATTTTTGCGCAATATCAAAATTAAACATATTACGAAAATCCACAAGATGCGCCGTTTGCATTGAAATAGCAGTTTCCTCGAGACTGACATCATAGAATTCAGGCCAATGTGTTAATATACATAATGCATCCGCATTTCTAGCAGCCTCACAAGCACTTTCGCACCAAGCTACATTTGGCAATAAACCTTCGCCTTGATTTTTACCTTGAGGGTCATAAACCACACATTTTGCACCTAAAGACTGCAGTTGTGGAATGATGTTTAATGCAGGTGAATCACGCATGTCATCGGTTAACGGTTTAAAGGTCACCCCCCAAAAAGCAATGGTTTTATTATGTACACTACCGTTAAATAACTTAAGTATTTTCTCATGCAGCATATTTAAACGATGATCATTTACTTTGATAACTGTTTCTACAATTTCCTGATGAGCGCCTGCTTGTTGTCCAACATATGCCATAGCCAATGTATCTTTTGGAAAACAAGAGCCTCCAAAGCCAGGGCCAGCTTCTAAAAATTGACTGCCAATGCGGGTATCTAGCCCAATCCCCTTAGAAACCTGACTAACATCTGCACCAACCTTCTCACATAGATTAGATACTTCATTGATAAATGTAATTTTTGTGGCCAAAAAAGCATTGGCTGCATACTTAATCATTTCTGCAGACGCTAAATCAGTCATCATAAGCTCACAATCATCTTTAAATGGATGATAAAGTTTTTCTAGTTTTTTGCTTGCGAAATCATCTTCAACACCGATTACAATACGATCAGGCTGCATAAAATCATTCATGGCTGAGCCTTCTCTTAAAAACTCAGGGTTAGTAGCCATTGAAAAATTGACATCACAATGTGATTGAATCAATTGCTTCAATCTTGAGGCTGTCCCAATCGGCGATGTTGATTTGACCACAACAACCTGGCCTTCTTTTAAAAGTGGTGCAATGGATAAAGCAACCGCATCAACATATTTAAGATCTGGTGCTTGTGTGTCTGGGTTTGAAGGCGTACCTACAGCAATCATAATGATATCTGCATGCGCGACACCATTTTTCAAATCTGCTGTAAAAGAAATATGATTATTATTTAGGTTTTTCTCTAAAAGCACATCCAGACCTGGCTCATAAATAGGCACAACCCCTGATTGAAGCGATTTAATTTTTTCTTCATCAATGTCTACGCAGCATACATGATGGCCACGTTCGGCCAAACAAATGCCGGAGACCAAACCAACATAACCTGTTCCAATGATTGTGAGTTTCATTTGATTACCATGTTTTTTTTCATGTACTAGCTACCGCCAGCAACACATGCCTTAAGATTACGATACAAAAAAACCAACTACTTATCAATTATAAATTCCCTTTCCCCGCTAAAACATTCTTAAACAAGTTGTTTTTCTAATCAGCCCTGAATAATTAAAAATGCACAAAACACATACAAAGTTATAACTCTACCCTCATACAAAACACTTCCCAGCTTTTGACATAATCATATTCACCCAATTTTTTTATTGCTCACACCATCCCCACGCAACAAAAAAAAATTGAATAAAAAATTGATTTTACTTCCATTTATCTTGGTCTTTCAACAATCCCGCTCGTTATTAAATACATAGGAAATTATCGAAACTCGATAGCATCAATGCTTTAGTGAAAAGGCAATTAGCACTGTCAAACAAACTTAATTCGGAAAGTTTTCATCGGAAGATATGACTTGCTCTCAGAATCAACATAGTAGGTTTTATTAATTTGAGGCAAGCCTTTGCCACAAATTACCGTTGGGAGCTCCTCCGCTTATGAATATCAACTTGCCAATAAATACCACATTTGTATCAATACTAAAACGTATTGCCTGAATCAGCTTTAAATATCGACAAAAAAATCTTTGTCAATTTATGAATTTTTACTACTTTAACGACCTATTCTTGGAGAAGAGTCCTCAGCCTGAAGACTAGATATAACTGTGATCATCACTGCTAGAACAAATAATATTGCACCTATATTATTTTGCATCACAGGATTATCAAAAAGTGAATTCCACTTCGTTAACACCTGACTTTTTGATTTAGGAGAATTCATATTATCAAATATTTTTTCAAATCTCTTTAAATCTTCATCCTTGAGCGTCCTACGGAGCACATCTGGAGAAGAAACAATTTCAGGCACAACTTCTTTTTTCGGCGTTTCAAACATAGAACCTACTTCTTGAACTGTATTTAGTTTATTGGTTTGTTCTTTTTGTTTTTTATAGGTTTGTAAGCATTTTTTAAAAACTTCACTGGAAATTTTTTCTTCGTAGCCATATTGTTTTAGCTCACATAGCAGTTTTGCTTCAGACTTACTTAATGAAAGTAGATAATGAAACACGGTTGCTTGCTTGCCTTCATCAAGTTTAAATATTAGGTCGAAAAATTTTTTCGAGTATAACGTTTCTTTGTAAAACTTAAAGTGTAATGGCCTCATGAGCGTAATATTATTTATCAATATAAGCTCGAATAAAGAATCACCTTTTTTAATTTGGATACCATCAAAATCAATAGACGTATCTTCTGCCAACACAACTTTTTCATCAATCAGTGCTAAAGACACTTTAAGCAAAGCAGATAACTTCTTGATGTCTTCCTCACATACATATGCTCTATTATTCATTGGTTTACTCCTATTTTAATTTATTCTAATGCTGCAATCCATTGAGACATATCTTATGCCACAACCATACATTGCCCAATGCAAATCAAGCTATCATATTTAAATCAAAACATCAATAAAACAAGGTTAAAAACTGACAATTTAATCAATCTGCACTGACTGTAGACCAATCTTTTAAACGCTTATTTTCCTGCACCATTTGTACAAGTAACGGTGCTGGCTTCCAAAAATCACCATACCTTACATGGAAAGCACCAATGACTTCCAATACTTTTTGCAACCCAAAAGATTCTGCAAAATACATTGGCCCTCCTTTGTACGGAGGAAAACCATAACCAAATAAATAAATGACATCTATGTCACTTGGCCGAGCAACAATACCTTCTGCAAGTACTTTAAACCCTTCATTGACCAAAGCAAAGATACAACGCTCTAATATTTCTAAATCAGTTAACGATTCTTGCTTAACGCCTGCTGACTTTGCAAAAGATTTTAATAACTCATTGGCTTCATTACTTTCTTCTGGATGACGAATGTCTTTTGGATAATCATAAAAACCTGCTTTGGTTTTTTGACCTAGCCGACCTGCCTGACAAAGCACATCTCTTGGGTCTTTAGGCGCTCTATTCGCTTGCCAACCAAGATCTAGTCCAACCATGTCGCACATCAAACATGGCCCCATAGGGAAACCAAAATCTTTCATAATGGCATCTATTCTACTTGGCGCAACCCCAGACATAATCATTTCATTGACTTGTTTGAGGTATTTAAACATTAATCTATTACCCACAAAACCTGGACATACCCCAACAACAACTGCAGTTTTCTTTATTTTCTTTGCAAATATGAGCATGGCATCCATGACTGCATCAGACGTTTTTTCTCCACGAACAACCTCTAACAAATGTGTTACCTGAGCAGGGGAGAAAAAATGTAATCCCAGCACTCTTTCTGGATTAACGACCACACTCGCAATTTCGTTCACATCTAATGCGGATGTATTCGTAGCTAAAATAGTATCTTTTGGACAATTATTACATAACTCAGCAAATATTTGTTTCTTCAAGTCCATGTCCTCAAAGACAGCTTCAATCACTAAATCACATGCATTTAAATCAGCCATAAAAATAGAACCATGAATATGAGCCAAACGCGCATCCATATCTGCCTGGGACAACTTGCCATGTTTGACTGAAATAGCATAATTATCTTTGATTTTTTCTAACCCTTTATCTAGATTAGGTTGGCTCATATCAATGACATGAACCTCAAGGCCTGCATTGGCCATAACCATTGCAATACCGCCACCCATTAAACCTGCACCAATCACCCCAACCTTTTTAGGCACAACTAAGTCTTGCGCACTTATGCTCTCAGCTTGCTTGGAAGCCTGCCTTTGTGCAAAAAAAGCGTACTGTAATGCTTGAGATTCTTGGCTCAAGATGGCTTTAAAAAAAAGTGCCTGTTCTTCTTTTAGTCCTTCTATAAATGGTTTATCTAAGGCATTCATGACTGCATCAAAACAAGCCTTAGGCGCCGTTGGCCCAACACGCTTAGCCATTTGCTTCATCAATGGCTCTGCCACAGAAGCCCAATCAGCGTTCTGAGCATCCTCGACCTTCACTGACTGTTGACATGTAGGTTTCGTAGGAGATTTGTCTTGTAATAGTTTCGCAACAAACGCCAAACCTTCTTCTCTTAAATGTTCTGATGACGTCACATGATCTACCAAACCAGACTCAAGTGCCATAGCAGCTGAAATTGGCTTGCCTGATAGCATCATTTCCAATGCCACTTTAAATGGCACAAGTCTTGGCAATCGCTGTGTTCCACCTGCACCTGGAATTAAACCAAGTGACACTTCTGGAAAACCAATGTATGCCTTTTCGTCACAAACCCTATAGTGACAAGCGACCGCAATTTCTGAGGCACCCCCTAATGACTTTTGATTAATTAATGCAACTGTTATCTTTTTTGATTGCTCAAGCGCTTCTTGAATACTTGCTAACGATGCACCCTTAAAACCTGTTTTAAATTCACTGATATCGGCACCTGCAGAAAAAATTGGTGCGTTTGAGGCCAATACCATTGCTTTTACATCTGGGTTATTTTCACATGCATCTATGTGCGCTTTGATTTCATCACGTAATATTTCACCAAGTGCATTCACTGGTGGTCGACACATTTCGATGACTGCAATAGATTCTTTAATGGTTAATTTCGTTTGAGTTGTTGTCATGAGGCCTTCCTTTTCATTCAATTATCGATATTATAGACATAAAATTCAGACCATGCTTAATTGATGGTCTATAATGTATGCAAATGATTTACAAACAAGGAGTAGACATATGAAGGAAGCTGTCATTTTATCAACCGCAAGAACTGGTTTAGCGAAAAGCTTTAAAGGCGCTTTAAATGCAACACACGGCATACCTATGACCGCGGCATGTATTGAAGCCGTGATCGAAAGAGCCCATGTATCCTCTGATCAAATTGAAGACATCGTACTTGGCTGCGGCTTACCTGAAGGTGCAACGGGACATAACATTGCTCGTAATGCTGCCCTTGCTGCCAATTGCCCCGTTACTGTTCCTGGCATGACGGTTAATCGATATTGTGCTTCAGGACTACAAGCCATTGCGACAGCTGCTTCAAGAATTTTAACAGATGGCATTGATGTCGCCATTGGCGGTGGCGTTGAGTCACTTTCGCTGGTTCAATATCAACTCAATCAAAATCAGTTTGTATACCCTCCACTTGCGACCACTTATCCAGGGCTATGGATGCCGATGATTGATACAGCAGACATCGTTGCCAAACGATATAACATTTCTAGAGAAGATCAAGATGCTTATGCCTTAGAAAGCCAAAAAAGAACGGCCATGGCACAAGAAAAAGGTTTGTATAAAGATGAAATTATCCCTTTCAAAACCAAGATGGGCGTCAAAGACACTGAAACAAATAACATTAAAATGGTAGACATTACACTTGATACAGATCAATGTAATCGTCCTGAAACGACGCTTGAGGCACTCAGCACACTAACCCCTGTGAGAGGAGACAAAAACTTCATCACTGCTGGAAATGCCTGCCAAATGAGCGATGGTGCATCAGCATGCTTATTGACTTCCAATACTTTTGCTGAAAAAAACAATTTAACACCCATGGGTATATTTAAAGGTCTTGCTGTTGCAGGGTGTGAGCCAGATGAGATGGGCATTGGTCCTGTGTATGCGATCCCTAAATTACTCAAACAACATAAACTTACTGTTGATGACATTGATTTATGGGAAATCAATGAAGCCTTTGCAGTTCAGGTCATCTATTGTCAACAAAAACTTGGCATTGACCCAAACAAACTCAATGTAAACGGTGGGAGCATTGCGATCGGACACCCTTATGGTATGACTGGCTCAAGATTAACTGGACATGCCCTTCTTGAAGGCAAGCGTCGTGGCGCTAAATATGCGGTTGTTTCTATGTGTATTGGTGGCGGAATGGGCGCTGCCGGACTATTTGAAATCATTTAAACTAATATCAAAGGAGGGTCGCCGCTGCCTTATGGGGCTTGGTTTAAACATAGGCAGTTCTTGCAATGCGCTGGAACTTAAGGACCTGCCTAAACGCTTTCTATGGACCTGTCTTTGTGGATAGATGGATTTACTAGGTTTTGGATGTAAATCTTGCCTTTAATCTTTAATCTTTAATCTTTAATCTTTTTTGATGCTAGCCAAGGCGATGCTGTAATTAATGAATAATAAAATGTGTACGTATTTGAAGAAAAAACCATAGGCGATCACATGACTAACTCTATTTTCCCACAAAACAAATCTACTTGTATACCCTAAAAAGCTATTATAAACTAATTCTATGAAACCAATTTGTGTTGACCTAGACAATACCCTAATCTTTGCAGATACAATGTTTTTATTGTGGCTACAAGTCTTAAAAAAAAATCCAATACTAGCTTTTTATGCTATTTTCATATTTCTTTTCACCGGCTCAGCCCAGGCAAAGCACTTTTTAACCTGCCATGGGCATTTAGACATTGAAAACCTACCTTACAACCAGCCCTTAATCATTTGGTTAAAGAAACAAAAAGAAAAAGGACATCCAATTTGGCTTGTGACAGGGTGTAATCAATTTATCGCTAATCGGATCGCATTGTATTTATCTTTCTTCGATGGTGTTTTAGCAAGTGATAAACAAAATAACTTGGTTAGTCAAAAAAAAGCAATGGCGCTTAAAAATCATTTTGCTTCTTTCATCTATATTGGTGATCACAAACAAGATTTGGCTGTATGGGACATAGCGGATGAAAGTGGTATTGTGTGTCACAACAAAAAGCCCCCTTTTAACCGTACATTTAAATATGTTTTTGATCGACCTCAGGCATCCCTTCAAACTTGGAGTAAGCTCTTGAGATTAGATCATTGGCCTAAAAACTTACTGCTATGGATCCCTATTTTACTTGGATACCCTATTATCAACAACAACAATATCCTACTTGCCTGCATCACAACCCTATCTTTGTGCCTGTTTGCCTCTGTAGGTTATGTGATCAATGATGCATTAGACCTAAAAGAAGATCTAACCTCAAAAAGACACCAGGGGCGCCCTTTCGTCACTGGCAGCATCGGTCTCCCAAAAGCATTACAAGCATCCCTTGGAATACTACTTGTTTCCTGTGGGCTTTTATTTTGGTTGCCATTTGAAACATCCAGTTTATTACTTTTATATTTTTGCATGTCTTTAGCATACTCTTTAGTTGCAAAACGTCTTGTAATCTTAGACGTTTTTATATTAGCCAGCTTGTATGGCCTAAGGATTGAAATTGGCTGTTCACTGGTACACAGCGTTTGCTCCCCAGAATTATCGTTGTCTATACTATTTATATGCCTTGGGCTTGCATGTGCCAAACGTTTCAGCGACCTCACTTATAATCATAGTTTGTCAGAAAATTCAACCTACACTCACTCTGACATATCTTTAATCAGCACCATTGGCATTGGAACATCCTGTATTGGGGTCATGCTGGCTTCAGATTTTGTCAGGCACCTCATTACCTCTACAAACCATTTTACAAAACCTAACTACCTTTTTTTATCCATTCCCCTGCTTCTATATTGGCAGTTTAAAATATGGTATGGCGCCCATCATAATAATGGCCTTAACGAACCGGCTGTCTTCCTAAAAAGTCAGACTGAAACATATATCCTCTCATTATTGTTCTTCTTTATATTGTATTTTGCCATATAAAAAAGCCCTCAATTAGAGGGCTTTTTACAATCAAATAACTTTATAATCTATGCCAACTTATGATTGTTGTGCAGTTGTATCCGTCTGATCTTGGACAGGTGCAGCGTCTGAAACATCACCAGTATCTTTGGGTTGAGCATCACCTGTAGCAGGCGCTGGTGATATCTGAGTATCTTGAGCTGTTTCAAGTGCTGGTGACGTCTGAGTATCTGTAGATGCTTCAGGTGCTGGTGACGTCTGAGTATCTGTAGATGCTTCAGGTGCTGGTGCATCATCCACTTTTGAAACAGATTCAGGTTGAGACTCTTTAACTTCTTTTGGGGCGCTTGTGGCATCTGGTGATGTAGCAGTATCAACAGAGGCTGCCATATCTTGCACAGGCATCGGCTGTACATCTTTTTTGTCACCTGAACCAAAGAATACATAGCCAACTAAAATAACTGCCAACAAAGCCCCGAGTATAAATGCTGTAAAATTGTTCATAATTAATAACTCCTATAGTTTAAATTCATAACATAATTCCCCAAGTTTTAAAAGCTATTTCATCAATTATACTTTTTTGTCTCTACATAATAAATAAACCCACAAATCATCAAAAGCGTTATAGATAAAAAGATATACATATACTCAAAACAAGGCAGTGTAAATGAACTGGCAACTACCAATTTATTCATTATAAACGCAAGTACTGCACCTGAAATGACGACACCCATGGACCAAATGGTAAATTGAGAAATAGTATATATTTTCATAGCTTGAAACACCTGGTTTTTTTTGACTTTAGTAAATACATTTATATTTGTTTGCTTCAAGAAAAGTGTTACTAAAAAACCCTGCACCATAAAACTTAAACCAATTTCATATAGATGTATAGAAAACGTAACTTGGCTCATCACTAAAAAAGCAAAAGCTAATACACAACCACACATCACATGCTGCCACGCATGTGCAAAGTAAAAACCATATTTAACCATGAGCCCCCGAGCCATAAAAGCACCTACTGAAAATAGGCATAAAACGATACCTGTTTCAATTGGCAATAACTTCATCCCTAGTTCAAGAAACATGATGCTAGTAAAAAAGAACGCACCAACGACCATCCGCATCAAATTACTAATCACTAAAGCGTTTAGAAAATATTTATTTTTAAACAATGAAAGATCAAAGATTGGGTTAGGATGATGCCGCAATTGGTACAAAAACCCAATAAGTGCAACAAAACCAATGATCAAATAACTTAAACCACCCTCTAAAACATAATCTTTCTCACCAAAAAACATCATTAAAGCTATAACCATGATTGACATAAACAACCAGCCTAAACCATCAAATTTCTGGCTGTTTGATGCGTAATTAGACAGCTCCGACAAGCCAGATAGCAGCAACATGCCGATTGGAAGATTAATCAAAAAAACCATCTGCCATGGCAGGAATATATAGATTAACCCACCGACCAATGGCCCTAATACTGAACCAAAGAACCCGTAAAATAAAATACGCCCTGAAACTTTAGATAAGTTTTCATGTTTATGTAACCTCATCATAATTTGAATGCCTGAAGCTATCATACTTGCACCACCCAATGCCTGAATGACACGACCACTAAGCAACAATGGTAGATTAAAACTTAAACTACACACCAATGAACCCAACATAAAACATAAAAGCCCACTCATAAATACTTTTTTGTCACCAACCCTCTGTGACAACCCGTATGACAGTGGCAAAAATATACCTATGAACAATAAATATAACGCTATAACCAGCTTAAATTGACTTGAGTCAGCATGAAAAGTTGTTACCATGACTGGCAAAACAGTAATCACAACTGTGATATCAAACATTAAGATTAGTAAAGCAGCAGTCACCATAAATGTTATTTTTTTTGTTTGACTCATAAAAGTAATTATAGATAATTAAACAGATTATTTTTTGAAATAAAATCTAAACAGATAGACTATAATCATTAATGAATAGGAGAAAAAAATGAAAAAAATCGCCCTTGAAGAAGCAATGATGCCACCCAATCTTATTGAAAAATTAGGCTCACATTTAGTAAACAAGAGTTTAATAAAACTTAAAGACGACCTAATTGACCTCACAGCCAAAAGAATCGATGTCATGGATGAATTTGATATTGAGAAAACAATTTTATCACTGACATCTCCAGGACTGGAGGGGATTAACGACTCAAATAAAAC
>JAURNZ010000067.1 GCA_030829925.1 Gammaproteobacteria bacterium
AACGTCATATGTTCTTTCACAGCATCAGAAACCATATGTCTAATAAGGTAAGTTAAGTCAACTAAAGATTTAACATACCATGGGTCGGCTTGATCAAATGTCTTTGAAAAAAAACGATTGCTTTTAAGCGTTTGGTCAAACATTGCTAACAGCTGATCTTTAACGCCATGGTTAATAATATAACGATTGATTTGAGCTCTATTAGGCATAACATAAATCCATTTATCAAACTTAATTTAATAAGCTTTTATTCCATAGATATCTATTATAGCACTAATGTGAAAATTAACTTGAGAACTCTCTCAAAGATCTGATATTTGGTTTCTTTTTTAGCTTCATACAGTATTTTAGAAAAGATTCTAGTAAAGACTTAACCAAACTCAGGTCTCTATTGATATGCTTAAATGAATAATGAACGACTTCAACGTCTAGTAACATGTTTTGTTTGTCGAGCCAATCCATTAAGATTTTAGCTTTGTCATCATCGTTCAAAGAAGGCATTTGCCAATTACACATGGCCTGAAATCTTGTTCTTAAATCAGGCAGCCAATCATCCATGCGCCCAGGCTTTATATGTGCTGTCAAAAGCATTGAGACGCTATGACTGCTGCATATATTAATCAAGTCAAATAAAATTAATTGTTGCGGCTTATTACCTGCTAGCTGATCAATATCTTCAATACAAATCAAATCAACTTGTCCTATGCCCTCGAGCATAGAGCGATCTAAAAACTTTAGTGTAGATAAAGGTAAATAAACGCTCTGTAAATTTTGATGATAGACACAAGTTGCTTTTGCTAAATGAGAGCATCCTGTGCTTTGTTCCCCATATATGTATACTTGCTCACCTTTTTTAATATTTTTCAAATGATGAATGATTGGCTTATGTAGTTCGAAAGCAATGAAATTATCAAACTCAGTCATTAAACCATGCCCGAGTTGCAAAAGCTGCTGATTATCTCTAGAAAATGTCATGCTTCTAAATCCTGAGGGTCAACTTCTACTCTGTAATTCTTATTTGCCATGTGTCGACAAGCATTTGCTAAATCTGAACGTTTAATGGCTTTTAACAAAACATAACCATGAAATTGATTTTGACGCTTTTGAACACCAGGAAAAATTGGCCCTATAAGTTCGATGTTTTCAATATTTGAACACATAATTTTTTCAAGTTCCCTTTCTAATTTGAAAAATGTGTCAGCAACCATTTTTATTTTTGCTAGAAAATGATTTGGTGGCCACTGAGCCTCATTACGCATGGTTAACAAGTAAGAAGCAAACTCATCATAACTATTCTTTTGTAATTTTTCAAAAGCAGGATGGTTTGGCAAGTGCGTTTGTACCCATACATGTCCCTGCTGGCTTCCTCGCCCACATCTCCCAGCAACTTGCTTTAATCGTTGTCCCCAGCGCTCAATCGATCTAAAGTCTGTTGCGTGCAAAGCATAGTCCGCATCCAAAACCACAACATCTGTTAAATTTGGAAAATCATGACCTTTAGCAAGCATTTGTGTCCCAATAATGATATTGGCTTGACCTGATAATATATTTTGGCGAACCTTCGCCCATTGACCCATCGTAGAAGTTGTATCTGCATCTACCCTAAGTATTTTGGCTGACGGAAATACATCTTTTAAACTATCCTCGAGTTTTTCTGTGCCTTGACCGACTTTAAACAATGCATCTGACCCACAATTTTGACAAGTTTCAACAGGATCATATGATTTTTGACACAAGTGACAACTATAGCTCCCTTTTGCTTTAGAGTAAGTCAATTTCACATCACATTGACTACATAGGTAAATCCAGCCACAACCATGACAAAGTGTTAGCGGGGCATAACCTCGTCGATTCAAGAAAAAAAGAACTTGATTGCCTTTTTCCAAACTCAGCTTAACTTGGTTGGTAATTTGTGGCGCGATACCTTTTTGCAGCTTTTGTTTGCGTGCATCAACGATGTGCCAGTTCACCTGACTCCCTTTAAATGTGGCAGGTAAATCAACATACTGATACCGATCTTGCATGACATTATTGAAGGTTTCTAAGGATGGGGTAGCCGTCCCCAAAACAGTGCGTATGTTTAGTTTCTTCGACATCAAAACGGCCAAGTCTCTCACCGAAAAACAGGGTCTATTTTGCTGATAAAAAGACATATCATGTTCTTCATCAACAATAATTAATTGTAAATTCTTAAAGGGCAAAAACAAAGCTGACCTTGTGCCAATCACAACTTCTATGTCTGCATGATAAACTGCACCCCACACGCTGGCTTTTTGACCATCTGATAGTTGTGAGTGCCAATATACAGAGCTTGCATTTAAGTGCTGCCTTAACTTAGCCGTTGTTTGTGGTGTTAAACCTATTTCAGGCACCAATACTAAAACCTGTCCTTTTTGAGACAAGATTGTTTGTATTAAAGCTAAATAAACATAGGTCTTCCCACTTGCCGTTACGCCATGTAAAGTTGAACAATGCTGATTTAATAAAATGGTTTCATAAGCTTTTTTTTGAGCTGCTGATAATTCAAAATCAAGCGGCTGGAGGTCACTAGCAATTTCAAGAACACTCAACCTTACAAGGCTTTTAATGGTTGCCTCACCAAACCCTTCAGCAACCAATGCTTCATGTGTAATGCGTTGACAGTCTTCACCTTGTAACCAAAGCACACAAGCAGACTGTTTTGGCGATAATTTCTTAGTTATATTTAAGTTAACAACATATTGATCTTGAGGCATATAGGGCTTAATTTTACCCTGCTTAATTGACTTTGGTAGCATCATCGATTGATAAACATAGACGTTATCATGATAGTATTGTGCCATCCAAAAAGAGAGTTCTATTTGCGCTTTAGTTAAGCAAAATGGCTCTGGCAAGACATCTGCGACTTTTTTTAACTTTGAAGTTTCTAGTGTAGTTGTCGTTGATATTTCAATCACAAGCCCATGCGTGCTGCGACGACCGAAAGGGATTTTAACGATCATCCCCACGCTTAAATCATACTCAGATAGGTAATCAAATGCACGGCCACCAGTCCTAAAAACAAGCACCTTGACAATATTTATATGTTTTTTATTGCTTAACATTCTTTTTTATATTAAAACAAGTAAGACATGTCACTCAATACGTTTATCACTCGTTTACTCATTTTAGTTGCATTATGCTTCTGCAGCTTGACCACTTACTTCTATTTGTTTATCCCCGATACAACTAAGTTAAAAGACTTTCTATATGAAATCAACCATAGCGAACGCTTTATTCCAGCTGAACAAATTCCTCCCCATGTCAAAAAAGCATTCATTGTTGCCGAAGATAACTTCTTTTACATTCATCAAGGCGTTGACTACCCCGCTTTATTCAGAGCTGCACAGGTTTTGTGGATAACAGGAGAAAAGCGACAAGGAGGAAGCACCATAACTATGCAGCTTGCTAGAAACATATATTTGCATAAACGAAAGACATTTTCACGAAAATTTAACGAAATTTTACTTGCTCACAAAATTGAACAAGCCTTTACGAAAGACCAGATATTATCTATGTATCTTAATATCATATATTTTGGTCACAACACCTACGGGATAAAAGAAGCGTCAAACTTCTATTTTGGAAAAAATGTATCTGACCTGAATGCTTCCGAAGGTGCAATATTAGCAAGCATCCCCCCTGCGCCAGGCCATATCACACCTATAATTAAACCAAAAAAAACTATCCTTAAAAGAAATGAGATCTTAATTAGACTATTGGCGCTCGACTTTATATCTCCGCCTGAATACTGTAAATCTATTACATACCCAATGATATTAAATAAAAAGTAAACAAACTTTCTTAAGGTTTCCTTAATATTCGTTGTTATATGATATTCACATAACAACAACATGCTCATATTAGATAATAACAATTTATAAGGGTTCTTGAGAAAGAGCCCTTTTTTTATTTGGCAAAAACCTTTGCCAGTGATATGATCACATTCATGTCATCCTTAATAAAAAAACGATTTAGAGGCTTCCTCCCGATTGTGGTAGATGTTGAAACAGCTGGATTTAATGCCAAAAAAGATGCGCTTTTAGAAGTTGCCGCAGTTAATATCATCATGAATGAAGACCGAACCATTGCAAAAGAAGATGTCTGGCATGAACATATCCTACCTTTTAAAGGTGCTAATTTAGACGAAGATGCTTTAGCTTTCAACCAAATACGACCCTTTCATCCTTTTCGATTTGCACTAGAAGAATCCGATGCCATGCATAAACTAAGTGACTTTGTAAAAGATAAAATTAGCAACTCTGGCTGCCAAAAAGCAATTTTAGTAGGTCACAACGCAAGCTTTGATCACAGTTTTTTGCTCGCAGCGTGCCAAAGGCACAATATAAAGTTCATGTTTCATTCATTCAGCACTTTTGATACCGCAACCATGGCAGCACTTGCTTTAGGGGAAACGGTTTTAGCAAAAGCACTGAAAGTATCTAAAATTGGCTATGATGCTAATGCCGCCCACTCAGCACTTTATGATGCAAAACAAACTGCTAAACTTTTTTGCCATATAATTAACCATACACATTATAAAACTTAAACCGCTTGCTTAAGTGAGCGTTTAAGCACTTTCCCAACGTGACTTTTTGGAATTTCATCTACGAATACAATTGCAGAGGGCACCTTGTAACCCGCAAGCGCTTTTTTACAAAATGCTCTTAAAACCTCTCCTGTAATAAGACCATTAGCAACAATAAAAGCTTTGATACACTCATTATCGTTTTCATCTTTGATTCCTACCACTGCTGATTCTATAACGCTAGCATGTTGGTTTAAAACTTTTTCAACTTCGCTTGGATAAACGTTAAATCCAGATACGACAATCATATCTTTTATACGGTCTACAATTTTTATATTGCCCTCTTTGTCTAAACAAGCTATGTCCCCGGTTCGAAACCAACCATTATGCAAAACCTTAGACGTTTCTTTAATGGAGCGCCAATAACCATGCATCACCTGTGGCCCTCTCACACATAGCTCTCCAGCTTCACCAAGCTTAACCCTTTTCCCAGAATGATTAATGAATTTTACTTCAGTGCCTGTAAGCGGCTTTCCAACATGATTAAGAAAGCGATCCTTTTTTTGATATGTTGTGATAGAAACTATTGGAGCTGTTTCAGACAAGCCATAACCCTGGTTAACCACACAACCCGTTATTTTTTGCCAATCATGCGCAACTGGTGCTTGAGTTGCCATGCCACCAGTAATGGTTACTTTCAACCAAGAAAAATCTAATGATCTAAACTTTCTTTTTTCAAGCAAATTAACCATTAACGTATTAATGATGGGCATTACTGCGGGTTTTTCTTCACTGAGTATGCGGATGGTTGTGTTGGTGTCTTTAGGGTTTGGCACCAAAATACCAACCAAACCATGCTAAATACCATTTAAAAATACACTCAAGCCATAGATATGAAAAAATGGCAAAACCAGTAACTGTTTAGACCCATCGTCAACGCCAATTTCCTTAAATGCCACATTAACCTGAGTAATATTAGACAATATATTGTCATGAGAAAGCATCACGCCTTTAGCCTTACCTGTTGTGCCACTTGTATATTGAAGCATCGCAACATCCTTTTTATGACGTCTGACACAAGTTATCTGCTGATGCTTATAACGCTTAATAACCTGTCTGAAACTGACGAATGATTGATCATGGTAAGCTTTTTGTTTTTTACAAACTCGTAAAAACACACTGATCATAAATGATTTTGCGTGTGAAAGTAAGTCTCCCATTTTTGTCGTAATAACGATAGGCTTGTTTTTGAGTTCTTTGACAACTTCATTAACAATATGTGCTTTAAAATCTACCACAACAATACAGCGAATGTCTGCATGCTCCATGATCTGTCTAACTTCTCGCTTGGTGTACAACGGGTTAATAGCGACCGTTACCAAACCAGATAATTGTGCTGCAAGAAAAGTAATTGCAAACTGAGGCGTATTAGGAATCATAATGCCTACTCTAGTACCAGATGTCATTTGAAGCTCTCTGGAAAAATAGGTTGCTAACGCTTGTGCATGCCTATAGATATCCTCATAGTTAAATGTTTGACCCTGAAATTTGAGCATGGGGTGATCACGAAACTCTTGTGCATAATGTGCAAAAAATGATCCTAATTGATCCATATGGCTATTCATAAACCGATCCTTCCCTTTATCGTCTTATACAGAGTATAGACTGTTTACAAAGAAGTGTTTTGTTTTGAATAGAAACGATAATAGGCCAATACCGCTAAGATACAAATATGAGAAAAGACAACAAGCATCAAATTAAAAATGTATTGCTTTTCCCAGCCTAAAACTGAGCCAGCAACCAAAGAGCAAACAGTCCCTATGGCGCTAAGGAACATAGATAGCAAACTAATGTCTTGGGCTGATTTTTGAATCAATGAGCGAACCAGTTGGCTAATCCAACAAAACCAAAAACACACCTGTCCAATGGTTAAAATGGGTAGAAATTTTAATTTTATTACCCACTTTAAAGGTGAAACAATCACACAAATGACCACTGTAAAAAAAGATAACAACTCTTTAGTGGTAAAAACTTTACGCGTGCACAACAACAGTATCCAAAGCATGGTTTGAAACAAGCCCAAATAACTCACAACAAAATACTGAATAGGCATAGCGTTAAGTTTGGCATAGAGCACATCCATTATCCACCCGACCCAAATCAACCTAATCATAATCGTACTTAAATCACTAACGCTTGATTTTGAAGCTGTTCGCCACAACTGAGGCAGTAACTGGATGATATAAATTAAAACAGCCGTGTTTAGAGCAGATTGTGCAAGATCCAAACTCAAATAAGCACTTCCTTAACTTTTTCTCTCAAAGCTATTTGCTGTCCATTGAAAAAGTGATCTGCCTCATCAATACCATAAAGTGGTATGTTTTTTTCTTTTGAAAACTCTAGTGCATCACCATATAAACAAAGCTTATCTTCTTTGCCATGAATCATTGCCTTTACAAGCTCGAGCTCAGCATCCGTTGAAAAGCCTTGGTTGATTGATGCGCCTATCCACAACCCTGGAATTTTATTTTGTTGACTTCTCCATACATATTGAATGACATTACAACCAAAAGAAAAACCAACCAGGTATTTGATTGGCTCATGAATTAAACCCGCCATTATTGCTATGGCTTGCTCAGATTCATACAAGCCAAACCCAAAGTGACCACTGGATTGCCCAACACCAGTCAAATTAAATCTTAAAAAACCATACCCCAATTGTTTTGCAGCCATACAGCTCGTTGTAATTACTTTATTCATCATGGTCCCTTCGTACAAAGGATGAGGATGAAATAAAACGACCGTTTCTTGTTTGGGGCCTTGTTGGTATTCATACTCAATATTAGATGTGCGATGCGTAAAAATAGCCATATGACCTTATGCTGGAATCATCTCAAAATCATTTTTCATTGCACCACAATCTGGGCATGCCCAGTCTTCTGGCACATCTTCCCATGCTGTACCTGGAGCAATGCCATCCTCAGGCGCACCAACGTCAGGGTCATAAACATAGCCACAAATCAAACAAATATATTTTTGCATATAGTCCTTTCTCAACTTAGTAAATTAGTGAATAATATGATAATATATGAATCTTTAAAGAGAAACAAATATGATTAACAGACTGGTTGGAGATGTTAACTCCCCTGTAAGAGCCTGTAAGGCCGTCAATGCAGAAATTTTCTATGCAAGTAAAAGCAAGGGTGCTTTTATATATGACAAGAACAACAACGCCTTTGTTGAC
>JAURNZ010000004.1 GCA_030829925.1 Gammaproteobacteria bacterium
ATCAGCATTGTTTTTATTTATTGTGATTTACTTAGATAATATATCATTTTATTTTTGTTCAATTTGTTTGTTTTTGTATGGTTTAGTAAACACTGGTTTAATTACATCCTATGCATTATCAGGCGAAATAAATAAACCATCCGTTAGTGGAGTATCAGTTTCTTTTTGTACCTTTTTTTCAGTATTAATCGGAGCGTTATTTATCCCAATTATCGGTAATGTTTTTGATTTATACGAATGTCAAATTATAAATGGCTTTCCAATTTATCCTAAAGAAGCGTATCAGCAAATCTTTCTGTCATTTCCACTATTATTAATCTTAGCTTGTGTTGTAGCTATTTGGATTAAAGAGACACATTGTAGGAATGTTGTTGAACATGATGAATAAAAAATATGGTTCCATCTTATTAATTGCTGGTACTGCTATTGGCGCAGTTACCCTTGCGTTACCCATTAGTATGAGTGAACTTGGTTTTTTTGGAACAATCATTTTATATTCTATTTGCTGGCTTTTTATGTATTGGAGCGGGCTTATTTTATGTGAAGTATGTTTGACTCAGCCTAGTGGAACAAGTTTTGTAACATTAGCAGAGCAAACGATGGGGCATTATGGTAGGCAACTTTCATGGTGTTCATATGGATTGTTGCTCATTACATTATTAATGGCTTACTTTAATGGCCTTTCAACACTTATTAATTTCAATAATATATTTTTTGATCAAAATATTGTTGGTACCAGCCTAGTTGCTTTAATGGTATGGCTTATCTTGGTGATGGGTACAGAGTTTATTGATGCGCTGAATCGTTTAATGATTTATGTCCTATCAATTGTTATTTTAATCATGTTGTTAATGCTATCTGTGAGAATGCAATGGTCAAATTGGTTAGTAGCGCCAATTAATTTTCATGAAATGGCCTATTTGTTACCATTAGTTGTCACAGGTTTTGGGTTTCAAGTGGTCATTCCTAGTATTAGAGGCTATTTAGATAAAGAAAAATCAAGTATGAGCCATGTGATCTTAGTAGGCAGTCTTTTGCCATTAGGACTCTATGTGGTATGGACCACAGGCCTTTTGACTGGGCTAGATCATGCTGAGGTGTTTGAAATTATCAATCATCAAGATGATGCATTGGCTTTGAATGTTTTATTGCATGACATCATGAATAAAGCATTGGTGAACACTTTTGTTTTTGCTGCAATTGTTAGCTCACTTTTGGGTGTAAGTTTAAGCCTAGCTGACTTTTTGTCGGATGCTTTTAAACAGCAATTAAATTGGAAGATTTCTGGTTTAACTGTTTTTGTGCCTTGGTTATTTGTGAATTTGATTCCTGCTGCATTTGTTGAAATATTGAGATTTGGTGGATTGTTTGTTGCTGTTTTAAATATCTTTATTCCTTGTGTGATGCTTTTGATTTTAAGAAAAAATAATAAAATTAAGACAGTTATGGCACCTAACAATACAATAGTAGGCATTGTTTTAATTTTTTCATTAATTGTTATGATTACGGAGTTTGTATACTAATGTCTATTCACGCATTTACTGATGGCGCATGTAGAGGTAATCCTGGCCCAGGAGGTTGGGGCTGTGTCATTGAAAACGAAGGTAAAACAATTAAGCTTAATGGGTTTGACTCATCTACAACCAATAATCGTATGGAGTTACAAGCTGCCATATCTGCATTAGAGTATCTTTCTAATGAAAAATCTTTTTTAATCACAACTGATTCTCAGTATGTTCGTCTAGGTATTACTCAATGGATTAAAAATTGGGAAAAAAATAATTGGCGAACAGCCAATAGACAGCCTGTTAAAAACGTTGATTTATGGCAAAAGTTACAACTTTTAACCAAAGATAAAGATATTCAATGGCATTGGGTGAAAGGTCATAGTGGTCATCCTCAAAATGAAATGGCAGATCAATTGGCTAACGTTGCAATTGATGAAGGCATCCTATGAGACAAGTCTTTTTTGATACTGAAACCACAGGTATTAAACCACCAGATCATAGGGTGATTGAGATTGGTTGTGTTGAAGTCATTAATAGAAAATTAACTGGTAATCATTTTCATGCATATATTAACCCTCAACGTGAAGTAGATGAGGGTGCTTTTAGAGTCCATGGCCTTGGTTATGATCAACTAAAAGATAAACCTTTATTTGAAGAAGTTGCTGATGAGTTTATTGCATTTGTCGACGGTGCTGAAATTCTAGCGCACAACGCGCCATTTGATGTTGGTTTTTTAAACAGTGAATTCAAACACATTCATAAAACTCTAAAACTTGAAGAACTAGGAAAGATAACTGATACGCTCAAAATTGCACGACAACTACGACCTAGGCAAAGAAACTCGTTGGATGCACTTTGTCAGTTTTATGGTGTAGAAAACTCACATAGAAAGCTTCACGGTGCTTTATTAGATGCTGAATTATTAGCCAATATGTATTTGAAAATGACTGCTGGCCAGCATCATCTTGAACTTAAATCTACTTTGGCAAGTGAAACTCATGCACTCAAACAAAACTCTCAGGCCACTGATTCAAGAAAAAGTAAAATAATAGTTAAACCATCTACAGATGAACTTAGTAAAATGACTGAGGTAGATGCACTATGGGATATATAGACCGTTTTAGAAAGTCATTAAAATACATCCTTTTCATGGGTGTAGTTGTTTATTTAGGTTGGTTGATATGGCTCGCCATAGGCTTTTATTTAGTAAAAAGTAACTATAAACAAGAACATCATAACCTAAATACTAGTAACACAGTTAAAATCAACAGAGATGCGCATGCAATCCCATTCATTGAGGCAGAGTCAAAGGCAGATGCAATTTTTGGGTTAGGTTTTGTACATGCGCAGGACCGTTATTGGCAAATGATGATGATGCGTGAAGCAGCCAAAGGTAAGTTGGCTTCTCATTTTGGGCAAGCACTTTTAAACCATGACCGGTTTGTTAAAACACTTGATCTAGAGGGTTTAGCTAAGAAAACCTATGCAAATCAGTTGCCTGAAACCAAAGCATATTTAGAAAGATATGCTAGTGGTATCAATGCTTGGCGCTCACAACATGAAAGCGATGTATTGCCATTAACCCCTGAAAATTTTATTTTTCAAATACGCTTTGAGCCATGGCAACCAGAAGATTGTATTTTGGTTCAAAAGTTAATTAATTTTGATTTAACTAATAAAGGGCTCCAATCGCTTAAAATGATGTGGTTGATGCAACAATTAACTGAGCCGCAATTAGCATCTGTTTTTCCAGATTTAAAACCAGTTACAAATCAATCATGGCCAAAATTAGAATATATTTCAGAGCAAGACGACATCAATGAGGCTGGTGCTTCAAATGCATTTGCAATGACAGATACGGCAACGACATCAGGTGTATCCATGCTTGCCTCAGACCCACATTTAAAATGGACAGCACCCAGTATGTGGATGTTGGTGAGTATGACATGGGGAGACCAGGTTGTTTCTGGAGGGAGTATGCCAGGTATGCCAGTCATATTTATTGGTCGTAACAGTGACCTTGCTTGGGGTGTCACAATGACAGGCTCTGACGATCAAGACATTAATTTAATTAAAATTGATCAAGATAATCAATACAGAGGCCCTAACGGTAAACATAAACTTAATTCTCGTCAAATCGATATCAAAGTAAAAAATGCTGCAAAGTTTTCTGAAACTGTATTTAGTACGCCACACGGTGTCGTGATTGATCCAGCTTTGTATGGTTTTCAAATGGATCCCCAGGGCGATGATCATTTACATTTACAGTGGACTGGTTTTGAGACCAGTGATCATTATCTAGACTTTCAATGGGCTTTGATGGGTGCCAAGTCTATCGATGACATTGATGAGAATCTCCAACGCTTTGTTATCGCACCTAATACAAATTTAATGCTTGCTGATAAGCATAACATCAAAATGATTGTCACAGGTCAACTGCCTAAAAGGGATTACAATCATCCCACACAAGGGCGTTATCCGGGCGATTATTCAGATTCTAAAACCCATTGGAAAGGCTTATTTAGTCATTCAATAAATCCTAAAGTACAGCCCAAACGAAATATTTTAGTCAATACCAATAACCGTACTACGACCGAAGCATTTCCCAAAAATGTTACTTTTAATTGGATAGATTATTATCGCATACGTCGTGTGGATGAAGTTGTGTCAAACACGAATGTATTTAAACCTGAAAATATCCAAAACTTGCAATTAGACATTACGTCATATAAGGCTAAGTGGCTAGGTAGTCTATTGCTTTATCATTTAAATCGAGACACAGTCTCTGCGCATTTTAAGCCGATTGTCAAAGCAATGCAAGCATGGCAGGGGCATATGAATGAGCATCGCTTTGAGCCGTTATTTTACCATGTGTGGTTGTCTAATTTTAAAAAGAAAATCTATGGTCCGTATATTGGCAACCATGGTAGAGACATAGAAATGTTAAACCCTCGGTTTATTGAGTCGTTACTCAAGAACCCAAAGATTCAAAAAAAATGGTGTAAGTCTGACTGTAATCAAGAGGTTAATGAAGCATTTGATGAGAGTATTCAAAAAATGATTACTCAGTTTGGTGATGATTTTGAAGGTTGGCAATGGGGTAGGTTGCATAGTGCCAAACATGAGCATCCTACATTAGGTAAAATGCCTTTCATAAATCTAATTGCAAATATTCAACATCCCATATCAGGTGATGCAGATACCTTAAATATGGCAAAGGCACTAGATGAAGAAGATGGGTTTTACACCGCAAGAAAAGGTGCTGGGTTGAGGGTGTTTGTTGATTTTTCAATGCCTAAAGACAGCATTTATATGATTACTTCAACTGGTCAAAGTGGGCATTTGCTATCGAAGTTTTACAGGGATCAAAATGAGCTATGGCGTCGAGGTCAGTATCTACTATATAACCCAAATAAGGTTGAAAGTAAGTACCAAACGATATTATCTAGTCATTAATGACTTATAATTGAATGTTAAATTAGGCTTTTTGTAAAAAGGTAGTATCAAAGCTGCAAATAAGAAGTTTTGGGCGATGCTTGATTCAGAAACTACCAACATAAATACATCACTGATTAAAAAGGATATACCAATCAAGCTACTCACCATGCCCATAACCATACCTTTCGAATCTTTAGAGGCTGTTTTAGATATTTGAACAAGTAAACTTGTAAACAATAAAAACTCAAAGAAAGTCATCATAAACATGATTAAGGTAAATACTGCATAACTTGACTTAATACTTAATAAGGACATGAAAA
>JAURNZ010000068.1 GCA_030829925.1 Gammaproteobacteria bacterium
AATTAATTTATTCAAATACTTATTAAAGAATTCCAAGCTGTAATTTTGCAGCATCGCTCATCCGGTCCTGCGACCAAGGCGGATCAAAAACCATCTCAATATCAACTTCACTCACTTCAGGTATTAACATAATTTTTCTCTTTACGTCTTCAACCAAAAAAGGCCCCATACCACAACCTGGTGCAGTTAATGTCATCGCTATAAAAGCTTTATAAAAGTCACCCTCTGCGGGCATACATTGACAACCATAAATCAAACCAAGATCAACAATATTAACAGGAATCTCTGGATCATAACAAGTCTTTAGCAGCGCCCATGCACGATCATCAAGAGGAATAGATTTATCTTTTGCCTCGTCTATTGTTGTTGTATTCGGAACTAAACCTAATGCATCTACAGCATCTTCATGAATTAGGACTAAATTACCTTGTACTTGAACGGTAACACTACCACCCAATGCTTGAGTAATGCTTACCAGCGTACCTTTTGTTAACAATAAAGGCTGACCCGCAGGCACTAGTGTAGCATCACAATCTGCCTTAAGTGCTATTGTTTGTCCTACTAAATGCTTAGCACTATTCATTTTGCCCACGCTTCATATTAAAACTTTCGCCACAACCACAAGCATTTTGTGCCTGAGCATTGAAGAATACTACTTTTGTTTGACCCAAAGAAGCTTGCTCTAAATCAACAGAAGTTTCAGACAAATATGCTTGACTAGACTTATCAACATACAAGTTTACTTCTTCGTAAGGCAACCTTATTACACCATTTGGCTCGTCTTCAACAAATTCCATATCATACTTAAGACCAGAACACCCTGCTTGCTTAACTTTAAATACAAGACCATTGCATTGCTTCTTATCAATAATCTTTTTAAAGTGCTTTCTTGCTGATTCGGATATATTTAATTGCTTCATCATAAAATCACTCTGTAGTTGCCTCACCTTCACCTGCACATGCATTTTTTAGGGCATGCCATGATAAAGTAGCACACTTTATTCTACTGGGATATTCTTTTACTCCCTCTAAAACTGATGCTTTTCCGAGTCTTTCCATAGCTTCATCTGAAACATCTTGAGTCACTAACATGGCATTAAAATCTTCTACTAAACCATTTGCTTTATCTATATGTTTACCCTTGACCAGCTCTGTAAGCATGGAGGCAGACGCCATCGAAATAGCACATCCTTCTCCAGTAAATTTAACATCCTGAATAACATCATTGTCATCAATGATTAAAAATATTTCTAATTGGTCACCACATAAAGGATTAAACCCTTTTTGCTTATGAGTTGGGTTTTCAAGCTCACCAAAATTTCTTGGACATTTACCATGATCAATGATCATTTGCTGATATAGTTGTAGAAGTTCATTCATTTGAAAATATTTTTTTTACAGTGTTTAACCCATCAAATAAGTGATCAATTTCTAATTTTGTGTTGTACACGCCTAATGAAGCTCTTACCAGAGCCGGCACACTCAAAGTATGCATGAGCGGCATTGCACAATGGTGACCTGCCCTGATTGCAACACCATGACTATCCAATATTGTAGCAACATCATGTGCATGAACACCTTTAACTAAGAATGAAAAAACACCTATACGATTGTTTTTTGGACCATACAAAATCAAATCATCTCTTTGTTTAAACTTTTCCAAGGTATATGCCATTAAGTCATCTTCGGCTTCTTTAATATTATTTATACCAAGCTCATTCAAATATAACAGTGCTTGTGACATACCATATGCTTCTGCATATGCTGGCGTTCCTGCTTCAAACTTATGAGGTGGAGACATAAATTCACTAGATTCATATGTAACTGAGGTAATCATGCTACCACCAGTTTGATATGGCACCATACGCTCAAGCAAAGAATGCTTACCATATAAAATACCAATACCTGTTGGGCCATAGTGTTTATGAGCAGAAAAAGTTAGAAAATCACAATCCAATGCTTGAACATCAACTTGGATGTGTGCTGGGCTTTGAGCAGCATCTATTAAAAACTTAGCACCTACTTCATGCGCCCACTCAATCATTAAGCCAACATCATTTATAGTCCCTAATACGTTAGATATATGCGCAATTGAAACAAGCTTAGTATGCTTATTAAGCAATGATTTATAATGTATTAAATCTAACTCACCTGACTCTGTTAGATTAATCACCCTTATTTTTATGCCTTTTACTTTTGAAAGCATTTGCCACGGCACAATATTCGCATGATGCTCCATAGCGGAAATAATAACTTCATCACCTGCATCAAGCTGCTGACCAAAGCTAGATGCAACTAAATTAATTGCTTCTGTACAACCTCTTACAAAAACAATTTCATCCGAACTTTGAGCATGAATAAAATTTGCTGCAACTTGACGGGCTTGCTCGTACTTTGCAGTTGCGACCTCACTTAAGTGATAAGCTCCCCGATGGACATTGGCATTGCTGTAACGATAAAAGTCTGATAGTGCATTTAATACTACGTCTGGTTTTTGAGTAGTAGATGCATTATCTAAGTAAATAACCTGCTTTTCGTTTGCTAGGTATTTAAAGTCTTTACGTATATTTTCTATGTTTAAACTTTTATTTTGAGACATATTTACTATTGTAACATGAATTAAAATTAGCCTCTAGCCTATTTTGATCAACATAAACAGTATTGTGATCAAAAATTAAAATATTTATGTTAGCACTATGCCATCTCAATTCGATTTAAAAACTCACACTACTCAATTAACGAACCTTCTCAGCCAGCCCATCCTTAACCTAGATAGTTGGATTAAAGCTTTAACGCTTTTCCACGCTTGCATTCAAGAAAAACTCACGAACCAGAAACAAACACACTTATCTGCTTGCCAACAAACACTACAAGCATTGAGTCATATTCAAAAATCTAGAACAACACCTGTATTTATTGGGATTAAACTATCAGATTGGTTGTTTGTGATACAACATATGATTTTAAAGCAACAGTTGCTCCATCTTTTAGACAACCAAAAAGCCCGAGAAATTCTTTTCTTTAGCCAATTATTTGAAAAAAATATTTTTATAAACCCAGCATACATTCATCCACAGCCTTTTAAAATTTCAGCAATGATAGAATCTTTAATTCAATATAACTATCTAAGGCCCAATTACCAACTCTGTAAGAGTTGGCCAATCGTGCAACATCATTTACAAAAGCTCTTACCTAGTAAAGCCACCCAACTCATTTATGCTTTTATATTTTTACCACAGAATTTAAGTAAGCCCGTTCAATCAAAAATAATATCAAAGATGTCTATTACAACACAAAACAAAACAAAGCCATCTTTTGACATAAAAACCATTCAGCCATTTCTTCATAAATCTAATCAACAAATTAATCATGAAGACCTTCTCTCCTTTTTACTGATAAATAACAGTTATACACTGATAGACATATTTACAGCTATTATTCCTTTACCGTGGATAGATTTAGCAAATTTAATGGAATCTATGTCTGCTAACCAAAAAAAGTTTTTTATCGAAAAAATTGCCCCTTACACCATTCATCACAATCAATTGTGCTCACTGCTTGCATTGTTAAAAACCACTTCTAATCATGTAAATAGGATAGATTCACCAACACTTCAGTATTGGGTAGATGTGTGCCAAAACATTTATGATCAAAACATTGCCCTAATGGCTAGAAGACAACACCAAATCAGGTATATTTGTCAGCACCCAATCGGAATAAAGAGTCTTGAACAGGTACTGACACATTTCAAGATAACCATTGAAAACCCTTATGAATGGCTGACGCCTATTTTTATTGACCAATATACTGTGACATCAAAATCAATAATGCAACCACTTACATCTAAAAACCATATTTCAGAATACTTAATTGAGCGTCTGTTTAATCACAATTATCAAAAACCCCAAATATTCATACAACTTCGTAAAAAATTTATCTCAGACGTGCAACAATTAATTAACACCTACTTATCAACTAAACATTGGCTTAATTTCGAATGGTTATTTGGAAAAGAAAGTAAGGAAGATTTATTCTCATATAAACAAACCTTAAAGCAAGCAGTTGATGCGTTTGAGGTAGAGACAGACTTTACAAAAGTAATACGTTATCTTCGCCATATTACCGAGCAAAATTATTGCCGCACTCATGTGACGGACATGTCATTATTTTCTGAAATTTCTCAAATAGATTTAGCCTGTACACTTCACCCAGCACTGTCAACTTAAAATAGCTATAGATTGAATTACTTTGCTTGCACATTTATCAAGCTTTTACTATTGGTGATTCAGTATTAGATTCGTCATTAGATTGATTAATTGAATTAAACACAGAAATTGAAGATAGCGTTTTTTGAAGCACTGGCTCTAATTTTGATAAACCATCCTGAATCTCTTTCTGATTTTTTTGATTGAAATAACCTGCTTGTGATAAAACCGACATATATTGTGAGGCCTTCGTTGGACAAATTTTATGTTTTTGATATTCAGATTTAAACAAAGTTAAAAATAACTTAACATCAAAACCAATATCCTTAAAATATATATGTGTTGAATTGGGAGAAATAATTTTATAAAGCACAACCGTTGCTTGGTAATTATCTATTGCTGGGTTCGATTGACTATCGCGGGTGTTGATTTCTTGCTCTATGAGCGGTTGCCACACATGTAATCGCTCATTAAGGTCAGGTATCTGACGCATTGAGGTAAAAAATTTATTACTGTCATGATTATCGGACATAAATCACTCCATATAATTTCAGTATATCTTTTAAACCTTAAATCAATCTTAAGCGTTATGAACAAATGGTAATGATGAGTGATGTAAAATAATTTTTAACTGACCATGCTCATCTAAAACATAACCAAAGGTATATTCAACTCTAACCGAATCATTTGCTGCAGATGTAAACATGTAATACCCCATCACAACCGCCATATCATGGTGAAAATAGGTGTTATGATTATGAAAATCGATTTTTTTCCAAGGCGTCAATGCAAAACGCTGATCCTCTTTAAAATCATCATTACCACCTACAAAGTAAGATAACGCACTTTCAAAAGAAGCACGAAAAGGTACTTCAGCAGCCTTGGTTGGTTTAAAGAGAACAATCCCGTCATCCATTTGATATCCATATAACTCACTGATTAATGCGCTAGCAAGTGCCTTATAATCTTTACCATTTTTGAATGCTTGACCAATGGCAACTAAACCATCTGCCCATTTTTTTTGAGCATTAACAATTACTTCATTGGTAATAGCATGCATACTATACTTTTCCTATTTCGTGTTTGGCAATACGGCTTCTAATCCATGACTGTACCGATTGATCTAAATCAGAAACAATTTCTTCGATAAATCCTTCGATTAACATGGCCTTAGCTTGATTTAAATCGATTCCTCGACTTCTCAAATAAAATAATGCCTTTGTGTCAAGCTCACCAATTGAAGAACCATGCTGACATTGAACATCATCAATATCAATCTCAAGCTCTGGTCGTGAATATACCTCACAAGCTTTTGATAGCATCAAAGCACGAGCCAATTGTCTTGCATCCGTCTTCGGCGCCTCGTGTCCAACGATGGCTCTGCCATGAAATGCCGCTAAACCATTCCCATTGGCAA
The DNA here is from genome assembly GCA_030829925.1 of Gammaproteobacteria bacterium. Taxonomy (GTDB): domain Bacteria; phylum Pseudomonadota; class Gammaproteobacteria; order Comchoanobacterales; family Comchoanobacteraceae; genus JAURNZ01. Next base: position 5,623 of record JAURNZ010000068.1, read on the forward strand.
CAGAATAGAACTTTTGCATACTTTGACCAGCAGGCGCAATGTGATGGGCATGAATGGCTTTGTGGTCACTTTGCCCACTGGATGGCAATAATAACCCCGCCAAATGTGCACTTGCGTGAGATCCGACCATCATATAGATACGTTCATGGCACCAAGCTGCCTCAAAATTCAAAGCATCATATCGAAATTCAGCGCGATCTTTTAAATCTATGTTATGATCCATCAACAATTTACTTTGTGGGGATGCCCAGGAGATAATTTGACAACTCCCCCCTGTTTCAACTTGAACATTAATTGATAAGTTTGTGACTGCTTGTGCAGAAATAGTGTTTATTCTTAGTCTTAAATGCGCATTTTTTTTAACATGTATGGTTAGTTTAACGTTCTGCCACTTTTTTTCTTCATCTAGAATACAATGTAACTGCTGATCTAAATACTTACCTTCAGCTACTTCAATATTAGCCCAGTCACTTAAACCTAACCAACCCAGTTGATTAAAAAAATCATCCGACCATGTAACTTTTTTCATATCTAAATGACCATGCGAAAAACAAGCTATTTCATCCACTTTGTTAGGCAAAAATTTGCCTTGCATACTAACTAAATCAGTTTCATTGGATAACAAATCATACTGAGTTAAATACACATCGTATGCTTGTTGGGTTTCTTTTTGAGCAACCAATTCCCACGGCTCATTTAACCAGTGCAATTTAGCATAGCGCCAAATTTCTTGTTTGCTCGATGGCCAAGTAACATCTTGCCATAAGCTTTTCAAACCATCCAGGTGATTACCAGCATAATCTTTTTGTAAGCATTGCTTAATAATTGAGTGAGTCATATAAAGCCTTTATTGGTCTAACCAACCATAGCCTTCTTTTTCAAGCTTCAAGGCTAATTCGTAGTTACCAGACTTAATAATTTTTCCATCTTTTAAAACATGTACAAAATCAGGTTTGATATGGTCTAATAACCTTTGATAATGGGTAACAATGATAAATGAACGATCAGGACTTCTCATATGATTAACACCATCTGATACTGTTTTAAGCGCATCGATATCCAAACCTGAATCCGTTTCATCTAGGATCGCAAGCTTGGGTTCAAGAACAAGCATTTGCAAAATTTCATTACGTTTTTTTTCACCGCCGGAAAAACCAGCATTTAAACTACGCTGAAGCAAATCAGATTTCATTTCAACCAACTTCATTCTATCTTTAATAAACGCAATGGCGTCCATGGCGTCTAAAGGCAGCTCACCTCTTGCTTGCCTAACAGAGTTGAGTGCTGCTTGCAGAAAAACCATATTATTCACACCTGATATAGCCACAGGATACTGAAAAGCTAAGAAGATGCCTAAACAAGCTCTTTCTTCTGGCTCAAGACCAGAAATATCTTGGCCATTAAAGATGATGGAACCCTCATCTAAAGTATACCCGTCTTTACCTGCTACTAAATTAGCCAAAGTACTTTTACCTGAACCATTGGGTCCCATAATGGCATGTACTTCTCCAGGTTTCACATCAATTTCGATGCCTTTTAAAATCTTTTTATCATCAACTGATGCATGTAAATTTGAAACTGAAAACATTTTTTATCCTACACTTCCTTCTAAACTGATTTCCATTAATTTTTGTGCCTCAACAGCGAACTCCATTGGCAGCTCTTTAAATACTGTTTTACAAAACCCATTCACAATTAAATTGATGGCCTGCTCTTCTGTTAAACCTCTTTGACGACAATAAAATAGTTCTTCTTCTGAAATATTTGAGGTCGTTGCTTCATGCTCGATCTGTGCTGTTGGATGCTTAGATTCAATGTAAGGGAATGTATGCGCCCCACAATGAGGCGTTAACAGCAATGAGTCACACTCGGTATGATTTCGAGCATCTTCTGCTAAAGGGGAAACTCTCACTAGCCCTCTGTATGTGTTTTGTCCATGACCAGTTGAAATACCTTTTGAGACAATCGTACTTGACGTACGCTTGCCTAAGTGTATCATTTTGGTACCTGTATCTGCTTGCTGTCGGTTATTCACAACCGCAACAGAATAAAACTCACCTACCGAGTCATCACCTTTTAAAATAACACTTGGGTATTTCCAAGTTATTGCTGAACCTGTTTCAACTTGAGTCCATGAGATTTTTGCTCGATCACCTTTGCAAATGCCACGCTTGGTAACGAAATTATAAATACCACCCACACCATTTTCATCACCTGGGTACCAATTTTGAACAGTAGAATATTTAATTTCGCTATCTTTGTGAGCTACAAGCTCAACCACAGCTGCATGTAACTGGTTTTCATCACGCATCGGTGCACTACACCCTTCTAGATAACTAACATGACTACCTTCATCAGCAATAATCAAAGTTCTTTCGAACTGTCCAGTGTTTAAAGCATTAATCCTAAAATAGGTTGACAACTCCATCGGACATCTAACCCCTTTAGGCACATATACAAAAGAACCATCACTAAATACAGCTGAATTAAGTGCAGCAAAAAAATTATCTTTGTAAGGGATTACAGTTCCTAAATATTGCTCGACTAATTCAGGGTATTTTTCAACTGCTTCTGAAAACGGTAGAAAAATCACACCAGCATCCATCAGCTTTTCTTTAAATGTAGTTGCTACTGACACACTGTCAAAAACAGCGTCCATTGCCACACCTGCAAGCATCTTTTGCTCATGCAAAGGAATCCCTAAACGTTCGTATGTTTTTAATAGCTCAGGATCAACTTCATCTAAGCTTTTAGGTCTATCTTTTTGTGACTTCGGCGCAGAATAATAACTGATTGCGTTATAATCTATGGGCGATATGTTAAGTTTACCCCAATTAGGCTCCTTCATTGTCAACCAATGTCTATAAGCTTTTAGTCGCCATTCAAGTAAAAATTTAGGTTCATTTTTACGAGCAGATATGGCTCTTATAACATCTTCGTTCAGACCCGGCAAAAAGCTGTCTGATTCGATATCTGATGTAAAGCCATATTGATATTTTTTTTCAAAAAGTTCTTCCATATACAATTCTATTATAAATGAAAGCCTTATCTGATTCAATGATTGAAAGCTCTAATTATCTTTCCAAATCTTTGCAAGTTTCTCGTGTCTCCTAGAAGACTTCACATATGCTTCATAACGCGTACTGTTTTTATGGTGATATTTCTGATGGTAAACCTCAGCTTGATAGAACTTTTTTGCAGGCAAGATCAAAGTATGAACAACTTGGTTTGATTTTTCTTGAATTGCTTTCTTGGTTTGTATTGCGTAAGACTTTTGTTCTTCAGTCGTATAAAAAATAGCAGTTCGATATTGTAGACCACGATCATGCAACTGGCCGCTTGGATCAAATGGATCGATCATACGCCAAAAAACATCAATAATAGGTTCGACAGGTTTTTCAGTGGCAACTCTCACCACCTCATAATGACCTGTTAAACCCATACAAACATCTTGATAGGTTGGG
>JAURNZ010000069.1 GCA_030829925.1 Gammaproteobacteria bacterium
GGCGAAGTAACCGCTCAATACATTACAAACCAACTCAAACCACTCAAAATACCTTGTTCTAGAATAGGTTATGGCATGCCAATTGGTGGCGAACTTGAATACCTAGACGGCAATACAGTAAAACAAGCTTTATTGTCACGAAAAAATTGGGCAAACACACATTAAACCCTCATAAAAAGATGAAATTTACATTTGCTTGATGTAACATAAAATTGTTAATGGAGAGAACCTATTATGTTGGCAAATGCTATTTCTCATACAAGCGAGATCAAACCTAGCAATAAATCCATAGTTACCAAGGATACAACAAACATTCAAAACGTTCCTATTGATGTTTTAAATCATCCGATGGTCAAAGCCAGTATGAATTTTATGGAAAAATTAAATACAATCCATAGAGAGTCATTATTGTCGTCAACCTATTCAATGACCCAAACTGAAGCCTTACTCAAACACTTTGTTAGCCAGAGTCAAGACACCTCCCCACAGCAGTGTAAGGCTGCTCAAATCATCTTAAATGGGTGGGCAAAAATGCTTTGGCAGCAAATGAGTGAAGATACCATAGAAAAAATTCGATCAATCATTAATTATTGTTTACAATTCCCACAGGATCACGCACCACTGCTCATCATTGCGTATAGGTGCCTCAATGACTTCGTTTCAGAACAAAGTCATCCTTTAACACCTATTTTAAATGACGTGATATATGTTCTTGAGCAACAAGGCTTAATGACTGCAACACCGGTCTTTACGTCAAAAAACTTGTATCCGGAATACACTATCAATGAAAATAATTGTTCAACCAAACTATTAAAATACACCTCTTGTAGTATTGTTTTTTTATCCTTGAGCCAAATGTGGATAGATAGCACCTGGCAGCTACTATTAACTTAAATGATTTATCAAGAACTCATTATTACTACGACTACTATTACTTTATCAAGTGTACTAGTCATTGATACCTTGATGCGACCCAAACAAATTTATCAAAACTGGATTAGAAATCGTGGCATCAATCATCTTCTAAGACAAATCAAGGCATCTAAAGGTCATTGGATCATTGTTACAGGCACGGAAAAATCTGGAAAAAGCACCATCCTTCAAGACAAACAATGGAATGTTGTAAAAACTATAAATATTGGGTCACAACCAATGGTCATTTGGCAACATCAAGAAAATCCATTATGGGCATTAGAAATTTCTTTTCCAGATATGGGTGGCATTAGTGATGAATGGTGGCATAGTTTAAAAAAATTAAGCCCAAGACGAATCTATTATTTTCTAACAACAGATGAATGTAAACGATTTAAAGCCAAACATAATAGCGCTATTGAAACGCATGTCATATTATCTAATACAGATAAGATTCAGGGGTTTAGTGCCTTCATGTCAGAGATCGCAGATCCGGATATGTCATTTCCAATTGGACAGTCACAAACAAAACCTTATACAACAAATTACTTGCAAGAGTCATTTGAAAAAATTTATGCGCAGCTACAAACTTATGGCAACAAACTTTTAAGCAAGACAACACACCCTGAAATGAAAAAAATCATTAATGATTTTCCTCAACATTATAATAATCTTCAGCTAGGACTGAACAAAGTTATTGCTTCTATGCCCGTAAAACAAGTGTATTGTTGTGGTCAAATATGGCAAAACGGTACACCAAAGATGCTTTTTTCACCAACGCTTGGCTCAGATTTAAAAATCATTAAAAACAAAAGTCACACATGGCGAAAAACTTTATTAGTCACAACTTTATTACTTATAACCTGTCAAATAGTTTTATTTAAAAGCCATTTAAAAAAAGTATGGGAAAACCAATCCTTAGCAAAAATTACCAAGGCAGAAGCTAGCATTGAAAATCTCAAACAAAAACAACCTTTTTTAAAATTAATTAGTCAGTTTATATCTCCAAAGTTCTTACTGTCACAGCAACAACAAGACGAAGCAGCTCAACTAGCTAAAGAATATACTGAGTCAATTGAATCTATGACCCCAGTGATTGCAGCCTTAGATATACGTACGCTTGGCAATAAATATACTGAAAACCCCAAATTAGAACAAGTCATTCATGCTGCTTTACAATCTAAAAAACAAGCACTTCAAGAACAATGGGATAAAGCAAGTAATGAGGAACAGTTTCTTGCAAGCCTTCATTACATCAATCGTTCATATCACATGACCGCTCCCCTTCCTGACTTGATTACAAAGACACATATTCAAACAGCTTGTTTAAATTTAACTAATCGCATGTCTACAGACGAATGTGTCAAATTTTCAAATCAATGGCTTGTACCAGATTTTAAATCAGTTTCAAGTTTTGATGACTTGCTTGATAAATTAAAAACACAACCATATAATTCAAAAATTAAACCACTTATTCTTGAATTGACTACATGGCTTCAAGAACTTGCTAAAAATCCTAAACGTTCCTATGCAGCATTTGAATTTTTATTAAAGAACAATACAAACCGTGATGAACAACATATTTTAAATAGGCTTTACAAGCTAGAAAACAGCTATCCTGAGCTTAAAAACATTCAGCTAGTTGTATGGCAACTTCTTTTGGATGAAGCTGGTAAATATATGAATGGCATTTGGGTCAAAACCATTTATCCATACTATGTAAAACAATTTGGCAATCATTATCCTATTGTAAAGAATAGCCCTAAGGATGCCTCCCTAAATGCTTTTAATCAATTTTATGGCACAGGTGGCCTTATAAACATTTATTACAATAGTTATATATTGCCATTTGTTGACTCACACATTCAAACCTTTAAAAGTGTTTATCCAGGCACTGTTTTCCCTGTAAAACAAGAACATTTGAATTATTTTAAATCTGTTTCTGCAGTACAAACACTTTTATATCAAGGTGATAACTCACCTCATTTAGAAATCAATCTATCCCCAGTTTATGAAAAAGAAACTTGGGCTATTAAAAGTAATGAAATTACCATGCCAATGAATGCTCCAGTCATCATAGGCTGGCCTGCTGGCATTAGTCAAACTGCGTTCAGCGTGTATGAAGGTAGAAAAAAAGTTAGTGAATATAAAGGTATTTGGGGGTTTTGGCGTTGGTTTGAAGCAGGTAATTTTACCAATAATGAGCTTGCTTTTCATAACCATGCATTTAAAATTAGCGGTCAAACAGAAAGTGACTTAAACTGGCTACTAATTTTAAGATCCCAATCCCCAGCTAAAACGCTTCTTTAACAACTTGTATCTGGCTTCCACATTGTTAAACTCTGCAACACAACATCATACTCTTCTTGTTTAAAGTATACCTTGATATACTTTAACAGGTCTAATGCTGTCACATCACCTTTTAAAGCTGAAATACCGTACCAAAATAACGCTCTGGATAAATCTTTATCCACCCCAACGCCGTTTGCATACATCCATCCTAGGACATTCATACTAGCCGTATCGCCTTTTTGTGCAGCTTTCATAATCCAAAGATAAGACAAATTAAAGTCTTGTCCAACATATTCTCCTCTTAAAAAAAGGAAACCTAACTCTCTCATCGCAATTAGATCACATTGATTTGCAGCCTTAATTAAAAGAGCTTTGCCGAGCTTTACATCTTTTTCAACATACTCACCCTCTAATAGCATCAATGCGTACCTTCTCCTTATATCTGGCGTCCAAGATGATTCTTGTTCAGACCATAGATGATACGCTAATTGCACATCACCCATTTCAAATGCTGCAATTGCCTGGACACTTGGAGAATTTCGGTTGCATTCAAATAAAAATAAAATTACCAATAAAGTGAATAATGATCCTATGACGCGCCAATAGACACCTGGCACAAGAAAATTTTTTAAATTCATGATAAAATCAACTTTACAATATGAATATATGACTCTTCAGGTGGTTCACCATAAATTAACCATTGCTGCAAAAGAGGGTCTTGTAACTCTAACAATTTATAAAATGCGTCTTTTTCTATATCGGTTAGTGAATCAAATTTATTTTCTAAAAAACGTGAAAAAATCACATCTAACTCTAAAACACCCCTACGACAACGCCATTTAATTTGGTCTTTACTAAACATGATAATTCACTTCGATATTCATACGTCTATGTTTTAAATTTGTAATGATCGAATGATGTGCAAAAGGATATCCTTGAAAAATATTCGCATGAGGGCCAATTATTTCAACATAATCACCGACTTTTGCTTCGATATTTCCCATATCAACGGCAATAAAGTCCATAGAAACTTTACCTACAATTGAAACTTTTTGACCTTTTAATGCAAGCCAACTTCCACTAGATAAATGAAGTGGAAAACCATCTCCATAACCTATTGCAGTGATTGCAATTCGGGTATCTTTTTCAAACTGAAAAGCATGATCATAACCTACATACTCTCCTGCTTTAATATTTCTAATTTGATAAATGGGTGCTTTCAATTCAATTGCCAATTTCATATCCCAACTTGGATCTGCCTCTAAACCATATAGCATTAAACCAGGTCTAATCCAATCACCTATCGGATTAAGTCCTTGTGAAACTGTACAGCTTCTGGCATGCGACAGTGGCAAATCATAAGATTTTGTTAGTTTTAACCAGGTCTCTAATTGGGTTTTGAACATTGAAGAATGGATTTCTGAGTCCATAAAATGCGTCATCAATACAAGTTTGTCTTTTGAAAATTGTTGTAATCGCTTAATTGATTCATCCATATAACCTGTAGGTAGACCCAACCGATTGAAACCTGTATTAATTTTTAGCCAATATCGACCTTTAATGTTGTTTTTTTCAATAATATCAATCATCTCAGCACTATAAACTACGACTGTAATGTCTTGCTTACTAGCCCTTAATAATGAATTTCTGTCAGGCGGTGTGGACGCATCCACAATGACTTTATCTGCATAAATACTTCTAAGTTTAACAGCTGCATTCAAGTCAGTCACACCAAAACCGTCGGCCTTACTCAATATAGAAGAGACGATTTCATCTGACATACTATACGCATTCTGTTTCAAATAGGCTAAAATCTTTGTATTAGGATATCTTTTTTTTATTTGAGATATGTTATGAACTAATGCATTTGCATTGATGGTTAATACTGAATTCATAAGTTTAAGTTACTCCGAATATTGGGCAGCTTCAACTACTTCGTGAATATAATTTTCAAAACGAACATATTCACCTAAAAATGTTAATCTTACTTTACCTATTGGACCATTTCTTTGTTTACCAATGATAATTTCAGCAACCCCTTTGTCTGGGCTATTTTCATTATATACTTCATCTCTATAGATAAATCCAATAAGATCAGCATCCTGCTCAATCGCACCTGACTCCCTCAGGTCTGACATAATTGGTCTTTTATCTTGTCGCTGCTCTAAACCACGATTAAGTTGTGATAAGGCAATCACTGGAGTACTAAGCTCTTTTGCAATCATCTTTAATGATCTTGATATGATCGAAATTTCGTTGGTACGGTTGTCTTTAGACTCTGGCACTTGCATCAACTGAAGGTAATCTACAAGTACTAAACCAATTTCACCATGCTGTTTAGCAATGCGTCTTAAACGACTTTTGATTTCATTTGGTGACAACCCGGGCTGATCATCAATGAAGATTGGTACATCTGACAACATGCTCATTGCAGATGTTAATCTCGGCCAATCATCTTCATTGAGCTGACCTGTTCGAAGCCGTTGTTGGTTAATTCTGCCTAATGAGGATAACATACGCATAACAATCATTTCACTTGGCATTTCTAAGCTGAAAATAACTACAGGTTTTTTAGTTTGTATAGCTGCATGCTCGGCAATGTTTACCCCAAAAACAGTCTTCCCCATTGATGGTCTACCTGCAATGATGACTAAATCACCAGCTTGCAACCCAGATGTCATCTTGTCTAAATCTGAGAAGCCTGTTGGCAAGCCTGTGATGGCACCTTTCATTTCATGTAGTAAGTCAATTTTTTCTGCTGTTCTTGCAAGAATGTCACCCAGAGACTCAGGCATAGAGTCTGATGATGAACGCTGATCACTTATGGCAAATATTTTTTGCTCTGCTTTATCGATGATTTTTTCCCAATCATCGCCTTCTTTGGGCTGATAAGCTGAAGATGCAATTTCTTGACATGTGCTGATCAACTGCCTAAATACAGCTTTTTCGCGTACTACTTTTGCATAAGCAACAATATTAATAATGCTAGGGATAGACTGGAGACAATGGTAAAGATAGGATTCACCACCAACTTCTTCAATTTTTTTCTCTTGAGATAAAGATTCTACCAATATGGCTGCATCAAAAGGTTTATCTTGTCTTGCTAGACCTTCAATGATTTCATATAGGAGTTTATGTTGGGGCATGTAGAAGTCTTTCGCATTCAAAACTTCAGACACACGTTCAAAGCAGGATGGCTCAGACATCAATGCCCCTAATATAAATCGTTCGGCCTCTTGCGCATGAGGAGGTATTTTTAAATGATCCTCTGCTTTGACCTCAACCATTATGCTTCGTCGTCACCATCAACGTCTTTAATTTCAGCATCAGCTTCCTGTGCTGGCTCAACCTCTTCTGGTGTCGCTGTAGCTTTCTTTCTAGAAGTTTTTGTTTGCTCTTCAATAGGCTGATCACTAATCACCTTAAATTTAAGTTGCAAACTTAAATCTGGATGCACTTGAAGTAAGTAATTATATTCACCCAGAGACTTAACTGGACCATCGATGATTTTTAATTCACTTCTTAGAACTTCATGACCATGTTTGACATACATATCAACTATCTCACTGACAGTAATAGACCCAAAAATTTGATCACCTTCTCTAACCTTTGACTCAAATACAATTGCTTGCTTTTTAAGAATATCGGCTCTTTTTTGAGCTAAAGCTAGTTTTTCAGATTCATTCGCTTCCAAATCTTTTCTAATTTTTTCAAATTCCGCAAGGTTTTCTTGGTTGACGGCCATTGCCTTACCCTGTGGGATTAAAAAGTTTCTTGCATAACCAGAGCGAACATCAACATGATCACCTACGGTTCCTAAATTCAAAATTTTTTCTTTTAACAATACACGCATATTTTTTTCCTCGTAATTTAACTATAACTAAGTATCAACTGACACTCTTTTAAAAATCTCACGCCAATCAGCAAAGTAGTCTGTTACTGCCAATAGCACAATAAATATCTTAAAAATATCTGACATCATGAGTAAGAACAGACTCAAAATTGTCATAATATAAATCCATACTGGTTTTTTAAATAGATACCAAGAAACACACAATAGTACATACACACCATATAATGCTAGTGAACCAAATACTATAGGCGCAATATCAACCATCCAATTGTATTTCAACAACCAAGCAGCAATACCAAATAAGCTAATAATAGGAATGATTAATCCCATTTTGGCATTTAATAATTCGGTATATATCTTATCACTACTTTTAATAAGAGCATTCCATAACAACCCAATAACCAAGCCCAACATGGCTGAATATATCGCAGACATAGCTGCAAGTCCTGTTGCCAGCCTAGATAGACCATTGAAAACATCCTCAACCTGCTTTGGTTCTATGGTTTTTTCATTCAAAACAAGTTTCTTTATTGGTGCGAAACGTTCCAACCACCATGATGAAATGTCAGGAAAGAATATATGGATTATAATAACCGACAACATAGCTAATACAATCAACAACTCAAATGAAAGCATGATTGATCCATATTTTTTGTAGATATCTGCAGCCAGCATTAAAGCAATGAATGGGATCACAGCAATCAATGACTGAGTAACTAAAAACGTAACTAACATTGCAACAAGTGCTAATGGCGCACTTTGTGACAAATCATGCCGACTATGCACCAAAACTATAAAAGATGTTGCTATCCAATAGAGCGGAATACCAAAAAGTGTTGATAATGTTACAAGTAAAGCCGTAAAGACTATTCCAGACAATAGATTGTCAGCGTATCTTTCACCATACTTAGTAACAATATTGGCAGCTTTATTAGGCATGTCTATCACAGTATGGTAATAAAGCAATAAATCTTGCAAGCTTAACTGCTTTAGCGATTTTTCTTTGCATAAGCATTGAAGTATTCGTCAAGCGGCTTGGCACAATTCTACCAGTTTCCATAACATAATATTTTAGAATTCGTTTTGATTTATAATCAACTTCATCTTTGTTTTTGAAAGATGTCATTTTTGGCAAACGTGTGTCGTTTGCATCAGCTTCGATGGTTCTCATCATTAAAGTTTTATCTGCATGTGGCTTTTTGCAACGAATAACAAGTTTTCTTAGCAGTTTTTCATTAAATTTGTAGTAATCTTCAAGTTGTTCTTTTTCTGCAACCGTACAACTTACATTCAACAATACGTAAAAAGCTTTTTGAATATCATCGATTGAATAGGCAAGATTTCTTTTACCCCACTCTTCGACCCTATCCATTGAGCCCTTGGCTTGCTCAACTATATGTTTGTGTTTTTCGATAATTTCTGAAATTTTTTCAGCATGCTCTGGCCGAATGATTAGTAGTATTTCGTAATGATTTAACATTTATAAGATTCTCCTCATGGATCATTAATAAGAGCTTCAAACATTTGAAGCGAGGTTAATGTGTAATAATACCGTCTAAACAATTAATATTCAAGCATAAAAACCATACTTATTGATTAGGTTAGATCAGTGTTGTCATTACCGATGAATTTAGTTAAATTATGAATAACTTAATCAACAACATCAATTTTATGAAAAACTTTATTGCAAATTGGAAAATGAATGGCTCAATTGAAGTACTGGAAACATACTGTCAACACTTAGCAAGTAATCAAGAGCACTTAACTGACAGCATGATTTTGGCACTCCCAGCTCTTTATATACCTATGGCACGCCACTACCTCAAAAACACACCGGTTGCCATTGCAGCACAGTGCGTAAGCGCGCACAATGATGGCGCTTATACAGGTCAATTGTCAGCCCGAATGTTTGCTGAACTCGGGTGCTCATACGCTATCATAGGCCACTCAGAAAGACGTGAAATTGAATCTATTGAGTCAACAAAAAATCAAATGCTTCAATGCATCCATTCGGGCTTGAAGCCAATTCTTTGCATTGGGGAGACTTTGCAAGAAAAAAATGAAATGAAAACAATAGAAATATTGACAAGTCAATTGCAGCCCATGCTTACCCTTGAACAACAGGGTCATGACATTTGGGTTGCATACGAACCTAGATGGGCTATAGGCTCAGGCTTGACGCCAGACAATAATGAAATTAATATAGTAGCAGATTGGTTTAAAGGTTTATCTGCTGCTAAGTTTATTTATGGTGGCAGTGTGAATCCAGACAACATAGAAAATTTAGCTAAATGTACATTAGACGGTTTTCTTGTCGGCGGGGCCTCTCTTGATTATAATTTAACAAACCAAATGGTAAGCATATGTACTCATTGTTCTTAATATTTCATTTTTTTATATGTTTAGCCCTTATTGCGCTTATACTAGCTCAGCAAGGAAAAGGAGCCGAAATGGGCGTTGCCTTTAGCAGCGGCTCTTCATCAAGCTTATTCGGCAGCCAGGGATCTTCGGGATTTCTTGTAAAGTTGACAACGATTCTTGCAGTTATTTTTTTTGTTAACTGTTTAATGATTGGTGTTGTGCATAAAAAAACACATGAATCAACATTGTTGATTGAAAGTTCTAAGTGAGCTTTATATTAATCGCCGAAGTGGTGGAATTGGTAGACACGCTGTCTTGAGGGGGCAGTGGTTGAATAACCGTGTCGGTTCGAGTCCGACCTTCGGCACCATATATTAAAAGGAATATGTATGTTTAACATTTTTGATTATACTGGCGTTCTCATTCTAGCAATCATTGGTCTTGGCATTGGTGTCGGCATGATGAGCATAAATCTTGCAAGCAGGTATTTTGGCATTACCCCTAACAAACCTAATAAAACAAAAAATTCAGCATTCGAATGTGGCTTTGATGCATTTGATGATGCCAGAACACCATTTGATATACGTTTTTTTCTTGTTGCCATTCTCTTTATTATTTTCGATTTAGAAACTGCATTCTTATTTCCATGGGCAGTAGCCTTTAGAGAGATGCCCTGGCTAGGTATAGGCACGATGGTGTTTTTTTTGGGCATATTAACCATTGGCTTTATATATGAATGGCGCGTAGGTGCACTTGAGTGGGAATAAGTAAGCAGGATATGTTAAAATATAATTATGGTTAATAAAGAGCAAGAAAAAAAATCTATCAACAACAACGTAGCAACAACAACATTGGACCAGCTAATTAAATGGGCTGACACAGGTTCACTAATGCCAGTTACATTTGGCCTGGCATGTTGCGCTGTTGAAATGATGCATGCAGGTGCCAGTCGATTTGATTTTGATAGATTTGGCGTTACGTTTAGACCCAGCCCCAGGCAATCTGATGTCATGATTGTTGCTGGCACACTTTGTAACAAAATGGCCCAACCTCTCAGGAATGTCTATGATATGATGTCAGAACCAAAATATGTTATATCAATGGGCTCATGTGCTAATGGTGGCGGATACTACCATTACTCATATTCAGTAGTCAGAGGCTGTGATCGAGTTGTACCCGTAGATATTTATGTACCGGGATGCCCGCCAACGGCTGAAGCTTTGGTATATGGCATCATCCAACTTCAGAATAAAATCAAGCATAACAAAGTAATCTTAAGGGGTGATAGATGAAAAATTTATTGCGAATACTTAAGACAAACCTCCCCAAAGGATGTCAGTTTAATACTGAACATAATCAAATAACAGTAATTGTCCCAAGCCAATCCATCATTGAATGCTGCAAAATTCTAAAAAAGCATGCTGAACTCAAATTTGATATTTTAATCGACCTATGTGGCGTCGATTATTTATCTTATGGTGTTGGCGAATGGGATACAGTTAGCACAACTGCTACCGGCTATAGTCGCGCAACAAACAACAAACCAGACGAATCAAAATGGCCACTCCCAAGGCTTGCTGTTGTCTACCATTTACTTTCAACTCACTTGAATCACCGTGTAAGGGTAAAAGCTTTTATTGAGTCAGACCCACCAGAAATTGAATCTATATGCAGCATTTACAAACATGCTAATTGGTATGAACGTGAAGCATATGATTTATTTGGCATTATCTTTAACAACCACCCAGACTTAAGACGTATCTTAACTGATTATGGCTTCAAAGGATTTCCTTTTAGGAAGGATTTCCCTATATCAGGGCATGTTGAAGTTCGATATGATGAAGCAGAAAAGCGCTGTATTTATGAACCTACATCAATTGACCCAAGAGTGACAGTACCAAAAGTCGTTAGAGATGATAACCGCTATCTGAAAGGAAAAGAAAATGAGTGATTTAAGTCATTATACTGTTAACTTTGGACCACAGCATCCCTCGGCTCATGGTGTGTTACGTCTCATTCTTGAGTTAAAAGGTGAGGTTATCACTGATGTAGACACTCATATTGGATTACTTCACCGTGCAACAGAAAAGCTTGCTGAAACGAAACCTTTCAATCATAGCATTGGCTATATGGATCGCCTGGATTATGTGTCTATGATGTGTAATGAACACGCTTACGTTATGGCTATTGAGCAATTATTAGGTGTTAACCCACCAAAACGAGCACAATATATTCGTGTCATGTTTGATGAGATGACACGAATTCTTAATCACTTAATGTGGCTCGGCGCACATGCAATGGACTTAGGCGCAGTTAGTGTTTTTTTGTATTGCTTCCAAGCGCGTGAGGATCTAATGGATTGTTATGAAGCTGTTTCTGGCGCAAGAATGCATGCAACATATTACAGACCAGGTGGCGTCTATAGAGACTTGCCAAATTCAATGCCAAATTACGAACCAAACCGGTGGCGAACAGAAAAAGAAATTGAAATACTCAACGAAAACAGACAAGGGTCTTTATTAGATTTTATTGAAAATTTCATAAAATCATTTCCTAGTAAAATTGACGAATACGAGAATCTTCTTACCGATAATAGGATCTGGAAACAACGAACAGTTGACATTGGAATAGTGTCCCCTAGCCTTGCAAGAAAGCTTGGATTCTCAGGCCCCATGTTAAGAGGCTCTGGAATCAACTGGGACTTGCGAAAAGATCAACCATATGCTGTTTATAATGAACTGGATTTCGATGTACCATTAGGTTCAAAAGGTGACTGCTATGACCGCTACCTTATTCGAATAGAAGAAATGAGGCAGTCTACTCGAATCATAGCGCAATGCATTACTTGGCTAAGGGCCAACCCTGGACCAGTGATGACAAATAATAAGAAAGTTGCACCACCCAAGCGAATTAAAATGAAAGATGATATGGAGGCGCTCATTCATCATTTCAAGCTATTTACAGAAGGCTACATCATACCCCCAGGTGAAACTTATGCAGCTGTTGAACATCCTAAAGGTGAGTTTGGCATTTACTTGGTATCTGATGGATCAAATAAACCATACCGTCTTAAAATACGTCCCGCAGGTTTTACTCATTTACAAGCATTAGGGGAATTAAGCAAAGGACTGATGATTGCCGATCTTGTAACTATTTTATCCTCTATTGATGTTGTGTTTGGAGATATTGATCGATAATGAATAATAAAAGAGAATTTGACAGCAGCGTTACAAAACAAATAGATGCTTGGAAGAAAAAATTTCCAAAGGAAAAGCCTGAGTCATCTATCATTATGTCCCTAAGGTTTATTCAAGATCATTATGGCTGGCTATCAGATAAACATCTTGACATGTTAGCTGATTATTTGGATCTGGCCCCTATTAGAGTGTACGAAGTAGCAAGTTTTTACAGCATGTATCATAGGAAACCAGTTGGGAAATATGTTTTAGGCATTTGTGGAAGTATTTCCTGTATGCTTCGTGGTAGTGAGCCATTATTACATCATTTGGAAACAAAACTTGATATCAAACTTGGTGATACAACAAAAGATGGGCTTTTTACGCTTAAAGAAGTTGAATGCCTTGCATCTTGTACTAAAGCACCTGCCATGGTTGTGAATGGAACGCAATATGTTGAAGATTTAACACCTGAGTCTCTTGATAAATTAGTTGATAATTTACGACAAGGAGAACAATTATGAAACAAAATCTTGTCTGCTATAGAACTTTCGAAGAAAAATCACCCTCTAGTTTTGAAACCTATAAAAAATTTAACGGCTACACCACATGGGAGAAATTACTTAAAGGTAAAATGAAACCTAGTGAAGTAATTGATGCAATCAAAGCTGCTGGGTTAATGGGTAGAGGTGGCGCAGGATTTCCTACTGGCTTAAAAATGAGTTTTATTAACCGAGATAAAGAAGGACAAAAATATCTCGTGTGTAACTCTGATGAAAGTGAGCCAGGAACGTCCAAAGATCGCTTTATTATGCAAAAAAACCCACATCAATTAATTGAAGGCATGGCAATTGCTGCTTATACAATGGGCGCAACAGTTGGTTACAACTATATGCGTGGTGAATTCATGAAAGAATTTGAAAGTTGTGAAAAAGCACTCAAAGAAGCCAAAAAAGCCGGTTTAATAGGAAAAAACATTCTGGGTACTGGAATTAACTTTGAACTCATTAATATTATTGGTGCTGGTGCTTATATTGTAGGCGAAGAAACAGCCATGCTCGAATCAATTGAGGGCAAACGTGCCATGCCTCGATTCAAGCCACCCTTCCCTGCAAATTATGGTTTATATGGTAAACCAACCACAGTCAACAATACTGAGTCTCTAGCATCTATTCCAGTTATTTTAGATAAAGGTGCAGAGTGGTTTAAAAAACTTGGTACTGAGAAAAGTGGTGGCACTAAAATATTCTCTGTAAGCGGACATGTCGCTAAACCAGGCGTATTTGAAATACCTATGGGCACGCCATTTAAAGATCTTTTAGAGCTTGCTGGAGGTATGCTTGATAACCGAGGATGTAAGGCCGTAATACCAGGTGGATCTTCAATGAAGATAGTTCCTGGAAAAACAATGCTTAAAGCTGAAATGAGTTATGAAGGTATGCAATCAGTTGGCTCAGCAATTGGTTCCGGTGGTGTTATCGTGATGGATGATAGAACCTGTATGGTTGAAGCCCTAGCATGTGTGATTAAGTTTTATGAAGATGAATCTTGTGGTCAATGCACACCTTGCCGTGAAGGAACTAATTGGCTTCATCAAAATTTAAGAGACATCATAGCTGGGAAAGGTAAAATCAAAGATGTTGACTTATTAGTTGAAATTGCTGGTAAAATAGAAGGCAAAACTATCTGCGCATTTGGTGAAGCAGTTGCATGGCCCGTACAAAGTTTTATTGAACACTTTCGAGACGAGTTTGAGTTTTATTGCAAAAATGGATATTCAAAGGTTAAGGGTAAATAAAAATGAGTCGAATAGAAGAAAAAATCACATTATTTATCGATGATCAACGTATTGAATGCACCCCTGGCACAACTATTATTGAAGCCGCTGATAGTGTTGGTATTTATATCCCTAGATTTTGTTATCACGAAAAGTTAAGCGTTGTTGCAAGCTGTAGAATGTGCTTAGTTGAAGTCGAAAAAGCACCCAAAACATTACCTGCATGCGCGACACCTGTTGCGAATGATATGCATGTATATACTCGCTCACAAAAAGCCCGTCAGTCTCAAAAAGCTGTTATGGAGTTTCTACTCATCAATCATCCTCTTGATTGTCCAATATGTGACCAAGGTGGCGAGTGTGAATTACAAGACATCGCCATGGGGTATGGTGAAGGTGTATCTAAATTCACAAAAGACAAACGCGTGGTTTATGATGAAAATCTAGGCCCTCTTGTAGCAACTGATATGACTCGATGCATTCATTGTACAAGATGCGTTAGGTTTGGAACTGAAATTGCCGGCATTGAAGAATTAGGTGCCCTAAAACGTGGGAACCATATGAACATTGGAACCTACCTTAAAAAAGGGCTTAAATCAGAACTTTCTGGCAATGTTATTGATATTTGCCCTGTTGGGGCATTAACTTCTAAGCCCTATCGTTTTCATGGAAGGTCTTGGGGATTCTCTCAACATGTGAGTGTAAGCCCTCATGATTGTGTAGGTTCAAATACTTATATTCACAGCATTAATAATGGAAACAATCTAGATATTATGCGAGTTGTGCCTAGAAAAAACGATAATGTAAACGAAACATGGTTATCAGATCGAGATCGTTTTTCCTATGAAGGCATTCAACACAAAAAGCGTTTAACACGCCCTTTAGTTAAAAAAAATGGTCAGTGGAAAGAAGTCTCTTGGGCACATGTCGTTAGCTATATCGCAGATTGTCTAAAACAAGTAACGGATTCCAAGGGTGGCCAAAAGATTGCTGCACTTGCTCACCCAAGTAGCACTTGCGAAGAGTTTTATCTATTACAAAAACTTTTCCGCCAGCTAGGTTCAAACAACTTAGACTTTAGATTGAAAGAGTCTGATTTTAAAGACCAATATCAAATAAACTATACAACAAATTTATCTGGTTCATTTGAAGACATTGAACAAAGTAGATGTATTACACTCATCGGTGCAAACACTCGAAACGATCAACCAATGTTAAATCATCGTATTCGAAAAGCAGTTCTTTCTGGTGCTGATTGTATTCGCATAGATAGTCATATGAGCCCAATGAATTTCAAAACAACGTATGACTTCCTAACACCACATGATGAATGGTCATCTAATTTAGCTCAATTACTTCATGCGGTTTTAAATATTAAAAAACAACCTGTCCCAAAAAGCATTCAGCCGCATAAACCAACTGATGACATTACAAAACTAGCTAAAACCATTTGCAAGCATAAATCAGGTTATATATTTGTTGGCAAACATGTCATGCATCATGAGAATGCTAGCAGCATGCGTGCCATCATCCAGGCCATTGCTAAAGAGACAAACCACACAATTACCTTTGTTTCAGAGGGTGCAAACACTATTGGTGGTGCAAAAATGGGTATGTTGCCATATTTGGGTGAAACAATTGGATTAGATAAAGAAGCGATATTTAAAAAACCAATGTCTATTTTATGGCTACATCAATTGGACCCCGAGCATGATATGACTCATTATGCAGAAATCAAAAACAAACTTGAAAAAAGCTTTGTTATTTCATGTAATGCATATGACAGTGATGAGCTTCGTTCATATGCTGATGTCATTATCCCAGCTTGTACTTTTGCAGAGATGTCTGGGACATTTATTAATTTACTTGGACAACAACAGCGTTTTCATGCAGCCTTACCACCACTGGGTGATAGTAAAGCAGGCTGGAAAATCATTGCGGCTATTGCACAAACCATGCAGTTAAATTCTTTTAATTACCCACACTCACAAGCAGTTGTGGATGAGTTTAACGGCAACCATTTTGACTTCAATTATCAAGAAAATGTTTTGCCTGAAACCATTGCTAATGGCAATGGACATCATTCTTGGGTTTCATTTGATCACCCTTTCAATGTTGATGCTATCACGCGACATGCAAAAGCATTGCAAGAAGTAGCAAAAGATGATGACTGGACCGTTCGTATCAACAGTCGTGTAGCTAAGTACTATGGGATTAATCATGATGGTGCTGCAACACTAAGATTTGAAGCTAAAAATACTAAAGTCTTTGTTGTCATAGACGAGTTAGTTGCAGATAAAACCATTATTGTTGGCAAAGAAGTTGCAACTTTACTTCCAAAAAACTGTAAAATAGAGTTAGAATCAAACCATGATAAATAACCTGCCCCCAATCGTATTTTTATTTATTAAGATCATAGCAATATTGGTACCTGTACTTTTATGCATTGCATATTATACCCTTGCTGAACGAAAAGTCGCTGCCTACATACAAGGTAGAATCGGTGCCAACAGAGTTGGTTTTAGAGGCTTGTTACAACCTTTTGCAGATGCACTCAAATTCTTGAATAAGGAATATATCTATCCTGCAGCATCCAACCCTATCTTATTTACATTAGCGCCTATATTATCTGTTACAACAGCCATTGCTGGCTGGGCAGTGATCCCTGTTTCCCCTGGATTTGTAGTAGCTGATATTGATGCCGGATTACTATACTTATTTGCCGTCACATCTCTGGGTGCTTATGGAGTAATCATAGCTGGTTGGGCATCGAACTCCAAATATGCAATTTTTGGAGCTATGCGTTCTATGGCACAGGTCATCTCATATGAAATTGCAATGGGATTTGCATTGGTAGGTGTTCTTCTATTGTCAGGCTCGATGAACCTAAGCCATATTGTAGAAGGCCAAGCTGGGGGGATATGGCATTGGTATATTTGGCCACTATTACCATTATTCATAGTATTTGTTGTTTGCGGTCTTGCTGAAACAAACCGTCTTCCTTTTGATTTAGCAGAAGGTGAAGCAGAAATTGTAGCTGGCTATTTGGTTGAATATGGAGGTGTTGGCTTCATGTTGTTTTTCTTATCTGAATATTCGAATATGTTACTCGTATCTGCATTAGGAGCTACATTGTTTCTAGGTGGATGGCATTCACCTTTTGAATCAATCCTATTCCTTAGCAGCTTAACCGCATTTGTTCCCGTTTTCGTTTGGTTTCTACTTAAGACTTTTTTTATGGCATTTATTCTATTATGGGTAAGATGGACATTTCCTAGATACCGTTATGATCAACTGATGATGATGGGTTGGAAAGCCTTGATACCAACCACATTAATATGGTTACCCATTGTTGCAATATTTATCAAATTAGGTGTGCTATGACATTTTTTATAAAATATAAAAAAACCACACAATTTGCCCTAATCGCCGCGGGTTTAGGTCTTTTTGTTTTATTCTACTTACTTAATTTATTATCTTGGTATACCCTTGATCCTGCTACTTCTCCACTAAGCCCTACTTGGATTAGACGCCAAGCTTGGTTAAGTGGTCTTATTTGGGCAATAACCATCTTTATCGGTGGTCGTTGGGTACTATTAAATAAAAGACCACCTATTCATGTCTCATGGCCTTATGGTATAACACTCAAACTGTGGATGCTGCAAATGCTTATACAGGTAATCCACATTGCAAACTTGTTTTCAAATACACTGAGAGATTTTTGGACACCATATGGACCAACTTTAACTTATGTATACAATTCTGCTGCAATCATTTGTTTGCTTGGCTTTGTTGTCAGCTATTTTTGGTATAGAAACTTTCCTAAGCCAAGTTATAAACCACCAGTAAAAAAAAACAAACCATCTAGTAGACCTAAAAAAGATAGTCAATCTATGCACTACCTAAAAAGGTTTTTAATGATTGATATTTTTAAGGGATTGATGCACACCGGCAGGAATATATTCAAACCTAGCAAAACACTACAGTTCCCAGATGAAAAAATGCCAACTTCACCAAGGTTTAGAGGTATTCTTGCCTTAAGAAAATATCCAAATGGCGAAGAACGATGTATTGCCTGTAAATTATGTGAAGCTGTTTGTCCTGCCCTGGCAATCACCATCGAAGCAGAGCCAAGAAAAGATGGATCAAGGCGCACAAAACGCTTTGACATAGATATGTTTAAATGTATCAACTGTGGATTTTGTGAAGAAGCTTGTCCTGTTGACTCAATTGTTGTAACCTCAGAACATCACTACGTTGTTAGAAACCGTGGTGAAAATATTTTAACTAAGGAAAAATTACTTGCTATTGGCGACCGTTGCGAGCAACAAATAGCTTTAGATCGTGCCCAAGATGAGCAATATCGATGAGTGATCACACATGATTTATGACATGCTTTTTTATATATTTAGTATATTAACAATATATACTTCATTAATGGTAGTATTTGCTAACCATCCTGTTAAATCTGCTCTTTTTTTAATTTTTACTTTTGTAAACGTTGCTGGATTATGGATGCTAGCTCAATCTGAATTTCTATCTTTAGCCCTTATCTTTGTGTATGTTGGTGCTGTTATGACTCTACTCTTGTTTGTGGTCATGATGCTGAATGTGCCAAGATCTGAAAAACATGATGTGAAGAAATCTATTTATACATCGCTTAATCTAGTCATTGGATTAATTGTTGTATATATACTTTACTCTGCAGCAATCATTATAAGTCAACCCATTCATATAGAATCAATTGAATCTCCGACGAAAGCAATTGGTATGGTCTTGTATACTGACTATGCACTAGCATTCTTGATTACTAGTATTATATTACTTATTGGAATGATTGCAGCTGTTAGCTTATGTTTTGAAGGACGTCGACCCGATAGTAAATCTCAAATCATTAGTGAACAGTTAAAAGCTAATAAAGCTTCTAGATTGAAATTTGCACCTAAAAAAAGGAATTCAAAATGATTGGCATTGAACATTTCGTCATTATTGCATGTATTGTGTTTGTAATTGGAGTAATTGGTATTGCTGTTAATAAACACAACTTAATCTCTTTATTAATGTCAATCGAACTTATCTTACTAGCTTGTAATACTAATTTTGTAGCTTTTTCTAAATTACACAATAATCTTGTAGGGGAAGTATTTGTATTTTTTGTTTTAGGTATTGCAGCAATTGAGACCGCTATCGGTCTTGCTATTATGGTTCTTATTTTCCGCCAACATCAGACAATAGATTCAAATAAATTCAGTGAGTTAAAGGGATAATGAATATAGCAAGTATTATTACAACAATATGGATGTCGCCACTGCTTGGTGCTATTATTTCAGGTGTTTTTGGACCAAAAATTGGTCACAAAAAAAGCCACTCAATTACGATTGGACTTGTTGGTGTTTCAATGGTTTTATCGTTTTACTTAGGCAAATTATTTTTAATAGACCAACTTGCCCCAGTAAACGTCGTTCTTTTTGACTGGATCAATAATAATGCTTTCACCATACATGCTGGATTTTATCTTGATGCATTATCAGTAGTCATGTTAGTTGTTGTCAGTTTTGTTTCCTTTTTAGTACATATTTATAGCGTTGGCTACATGCACAATGATCCAGGGTATTCTAGATTTTTTGCTTACGTTTCCCTTTTCACATTTGCCATGTTTGCACTTATTGGTGCAGACAATTTAGCACAACTATTTTTTGGTTGGGAAGGTGTTGGTGTTGTATCCTATCTTTTGATTGGATTTTATTTTAAGAAAAACTCTGCAGTAAATGGTGCATTGAAAGCTTTTTTGGTCAACCGTGTTGGTGATCTTGGCCTTATTTTAGCCATTGCATTAACATATAACTTCACAAATAGCTTAGAATATACAGCTGTGCTTGAAAAGCTACCTAGCATGGCAATGGAAAGCTATTATCTAACTAACCATTGGTCAGTAAACATAGTTAGCTTAATCTGCTTTTTATATTTAGTAGCAGCCATGGGTAAATCAGCCCAAATCCCACTTCATGTTTGGTTGCCAGAATCAATGGAAGGCCCAACACCTATTTCAGCACTGATTCATGCAGCAACCATGGTAACTGCGGGAATATATCTCATCTGTCGTCTATCTCCAATTTTTGATTTGACCCCAACTATACTCAACATCATTTTAGTTATTGGTAGCCTTGGCGCTTTAATGTTAGGCCTTGTTGGGATCGTACAAAATGACATTAAACGTGTAGTCGCATATTCTACACTTTCTCAATTAGGTTATATGATTGCTGCTACTGGTGCATCAGCATATACTGCTGCCATGTTCCATCTCATCACACATGCGTGTTTCAAAGCTTTGCTTTTTTTATCGGCAGGATCCGTGATTGTTGCAATGCATCACGAACAGGATATGCAAAAAATGGGTGGGCTTGCCAAAGATATGCCTATCACTTATATTTGCTCTTTAATTGGAACTTTGGCTCTAGTCGCTTTCCCATTCTTCTCAGGTTTTTATTCTAAAGATAGCATCATTGCTGCTGTTTCGATGTCTAATCTTCCAGCAGCTACTTTTTCATATATTTGCTTGGTTTTGGGTGCAATGGTAACTGCAGTCTATAGCTTCAGAGCATTCTTCCTAACCTTTCATGGACAAAAGAGATTTAAAGGAAACGTTAGTGATCCAGGTTTTACCATAACCATGCCATTGATTATATTAGCTATTCCTTCTATTTTTCTTGGCATGATACTTATGGGCCCAATATTTACAGGCCATATGTTAAATGATAGTTTATCAACTTTCCCATTAACAATAGAGCTTCAACATGAGCTTGGGAATGAATTTTCATCGCCATTCTTCAGCGTATTACATGCATTTACACAACTTCCATTATATTTTACTTTTATTGGCTTTATGATTGCTTATGCTTGCTACATAAAATATCCAGAAATATGGCAAGCAAATAAATATCGCTTTAGCACTATCAATTGGATTCTTAATAACAAATGGGGCTTTGACTGGTTTAACGACCATATCATTGTTCGATATACAAAGGAGTTAGCTAATAAAACATACCAATTTACAGATCAAAAAATTATTGATAGGGGCATTGTCTCAGGAGTTAGTCATATGACTTATGAAACAGGGAAACTATTACGCAGAATCCAAACTGGATACTTGTACCACCAAGCTTTTTCAATAACGCTAGGTCTTATTATTTTAATGTTTTTAATTTCTATTTAACATGCTATTACATAAACTACCCCTCATCTCAATTTTAATTAGCCAATCATTATTTTCAGGTATCTGGATATTATTATCATCCGATGACCGAGCTAAAAATATAGCAATCAGCTCAAGTATTTTTAGTCTATTTTTAGGCATGTTACTATATCTCGGTTTTGATACTTCGACAGCTAATATGCAATTCGTTGAAAACTACAGTTGGATTGCATCCCTCAAAATTAATTACTATGTTGGTATAGACGGTATATCATTGCCTTTAATTCTTTTAACCCTTTTCATCAACTTGATCATCGTATTAACAGCAAATGACCTTGTTAATCAACAAATCAGTTATTACCTTGGGTTATTCTTCTTTCTTCAAGCCATGGTTGTTGGTGTTTTTGTCGCACTTAATACATTCTTATTTTATCTCTTTTGGGAAGGTATGCTAATACCGATGTATTTATGCATTGGGATTTGGGGTAGTCAACTAAGAAGCTATGCTGCCATTAAGTTTTTCATATATACCTTCTTTGGCTCAGTTATCATGCTCTTAGCACTGATTTATCTATCGATTAAAGCGGGTAGCTCATCCATTATTTCTTTTTACAACTTACCATTATCACTTTATGAACAAAGCTTTATATTATTTGCATTGATACTTGCTTTTGCAGTTAAAATACCTATGTGGCCAGTCCATACATGGTTGCCAGATGCGCATACTGAAGCACCTGCAGGTGGTTCAGTCATTCTTGCTGCACTGATGCTGAAAGTGGGTGCTTATGGCTTTTTTAGATTCTGTCTACCTATCACACCTGATGCTTGCTTGGAGGCATCCTGGCTTATGATTGCACTTTCGCTAATTGCAATTGTTAATATTGGCCTTGTTGCCCTTGCACAACATGATATGAAACGCCTTATCGCATATTCATCTGTTGCACATATGGGATTTGTATCATTAGGTTGCTTTATGATTTATCCAATTTTCAAAAACTCTGGACATTTACCGAGTGCTCAACTTGCCTTGTCAGGTGCTATGGTTCAAATGATCACACATGCCTTTGGTTCAGGTGGAATGTTCTTAGCATTTGGCCTACTTTATGAAAAAATACACACAAGACTCATTGCAGATATGGGTGGTATCGTTCAGAAAATGCCTTACTTTACTGCATTTTTTATGATATTTGTACTATCTAATGTTGGCTTACCAGGTACAGCAGGCTTCGTTGGCGAATTTATGGTCTTAGTCAGTGCTGTACAAACCAATTTTTGGGTTGCTTTATTAGCTGGACTCACCCTGGTTTTATCAGCTAGTTACTCACTATTTATGTTCAAACGTGTCTTTTATGGACCAATCACACAAGCAAATATTGAGAAACTTGAAGATATATCACCCCATCAATATATTGCATTAAGCTTAATGGTCATTGGTATCTTCTTTATAGGTTTGTATCCACAGCCACTTATAAAGATTATGGATAAATCAATCGCAAATCTTGTTCAACTCGCATTACAGGCTAAATTTTAATTATGATATTTTTACCAGAAGCAACCATCATATTTTTCATCATTACAACTTTGCTACTTGGTATTTCGTTACCAACGCATCAGAGAGGCACTTTTTCAAATGTAATGACTTTGGTAATGATATTTTTTATAACATGCCAATTATCTGTAAATCCCGTTTCACCTGATACCTGGCAAGGCTGGCAAATAGATTTAATGAGTCAAAACCTAAAGCTTTTTATTAGTATAATTCTTTTCTTTATTATACTAATAAACACTAACTACATCAAAAATGCACATATTAAAATTTTTGAATACAATATTTTAACCCAAGCTGTATTACTTGGTTTGTTTGTAGTGTGTTCTGCCAATAATTTTCTCATCCTATTTGTAGGTCTTGAGTTGAGTGCTTTACCATTGTACGCCATGATTGCGCTCTATCAAAAACGCCTAGGTTTAGAGGCTTCTATTAAGTACTTCATTTTAGGCGCACTTGCTTCTGGTTTTATTTTATTTGGCATATCATTTTGTTTTGGCGCCACAGGCTCGATCCAGTTTATTATCGACGAACAATCTAAATTATCTGTTCTAGGTATGTTGTTTGTAACCTGTGGTCTTTTATTTAAAGTTGGTTGCGCCCCATTCCATAACTGGGTACCAGATGTTTATGAAGGAGCTCCATTACCAGCTGTCATGATTATTGCAACGCTACCAAAAATAGCTTATATTACTGCCTTTATCAGACTTGGCCAAAACGGTGCTTTCTTAGGCAGTTTACAACCTGTTTTAATTTTATGCGCCTTGACTTCAATGTTAATTGGCAATCTATCTGCACTTTCTCAAACTAATACAAAACGATTACTTGGATACTCATCTGTTGCACACATGGGCTATTTAATCTTAGCTATTGCCATCGGGGTTTCTGGATTTTCTAGCGCTATCTTTTATGCAATCATTTATACAGTAGCAACCTTTGGTGTTTTAGGTACATTAGTTACCCTAAGCAAACCTAATCATGAGTTATCAGAGCTGTCTGAACTGCAAGGTTTACACCACCGTCAACCAGTTATTGCTTTCTTTTTAATGTGTATCATATTTTCAATGGCATCTATCCCACCCTTAGCGGGATTTATGGCCAAATTAAATATCTTATATGAGCTATATATAGCTAATTTCATAGTAGTTGGGGTCATTGCAATGTTAATTGCAGTCATTGGTATTTTCTATTATATCAGAGTAATTAGATTGCTTTATTTTGATACCAAAAAAGATTCTAACTTTAACAGTGCTAGGGTGCCACTGATAACAAAAGATTCATGGTTACTAGCTTTACCTGTTATTTTTATACTTATTAATGGTATTTCACCTGGGTCATTGCTATCTACAACAGATAAAATGATTACTAGAAAAACAGTTGCAACACAACCATCACCTACCAAAAAGAATTTGGTTCACTCTGACATAGAGGATATTTTTAAATTTCCCCATTAGTTATTAAGATTGCTTTAAGCTTTAGTTGTTATTATTTAAATGTGACTAGGCAATTTCTTTTAGTACCTCCTATTTGTTATTAGCCAACACCATTGTCTAGTCACTTCTTTAAACCCTTAGTTAATTGATTTTTTTAATATTTTCTTAATGTTAGGTTGTTATTATTTAAATGTGACTAGGCAGTTTCTTTTAGTACCTCCTATTTGTTATTAGCCAACAACTCTGTCTGGTCACACTTTTTCATGATCCGCCTATACCAATTACATATAAATCTTGTTATCATACTGTAATCAATGATAGGTATAGATGTTTATGGCTAATAAGAACATTTTTTTTGCACATTCTGGTGGTGTAACAGCTACCATCAACACAACACTGAGTGGTGTTTTGACAGAATATAAAAAAAATAAAGATTTTTTTGATCGTATGTTCATCGGCTGCAATGGTATTATAGGTGCCATAGAGGAAACTATGGTAGATGTTTCCGATTGGAATGCTAAAGCTATTGAAGCAGTTCGCACAACACCTGGCAGCATCTTTGGATCATGTCGATTTAAATTAAAAGACCCGGCCAAGCAAGCGTCCGAATTTTCCAGAATCCTTGAAGTTTTTAAAACGCATAAAATTGGGTACTTCATTTATAATGGCGGGAATGACTCTCAAGATACTACATTGAAAATTTCAGAATACTGCAAAGCAAATGGCCATCCATTGGTTTGTATTGGAATCCCTAAAACCATTGATAATGATTTAGAGTGTACCGATCATAGTCCAGGATTTGGCTCAGCTGCTAAGTATCTAGCGACATCCATGTTGGAAGCAAGCATTGATCTAGCATCAATGTCTAAAACATCTACTAAGGTTTTTATTTTAGAAGTAATGGGGCGAAATGCTGGTTGGTTAGCAGCATCTACTGCCCTAGCACCCAAACCTTACAATGCGGATGTTATTTTAATGCCTGAGCGTACTTTTGATGAAAAAGCAACCATTGCCAAAATAAAATCAACTGTTGAGGAAAAAGGTTATTGCTCTGTTACCGTTGCTGAAGGTTTAAAAAACAAAAAACAAGAAATATGGTCTTCACAAAAAAATAATGTCGATGCCTTTGGTCATGCACAACTTGGAGGCGTTGGTGCTCAACTATCGCAACTCATACAAAAGAAACTTAAACTTAAAACACACTTTGCTATAGCAGACTATCTCCAACGTTCTGCAAGGCATATTGCATCTAAAGTTGATGCTAATGAAGCTTTTGCACTTGGCGAAGAGGCCGTCAAGTTTTGTAAAGCTAGAAAAACAGGTAAAATGCTTACGATCGAAAGATTATCTAATCACCCTTATCGGTCACGCATCAAAGATACTGATCTTACAAATGTTGCCAATAAAGAAAAATTGATTCCAGATTATTTTATCGATGCCGATGGCTTAAATATTAATAATGCATGTATTGAATATCTTAAACCATTAATTGCTGGCGAAGACTATCCTAATTATCATTCAGGACTTCCTAGTTATAAAAATTTTGAAATATCCCTGGTTAAGAAGCAATTAGATGCTATCACACACATATAGAAATGGCTTTGTAGCCAACCATTTAATTGCATCTTGGATTGTAAACTTACAAATTATTTATTTATTTTCATTATTTATATTCCAAAATATTTGGTTAAACTGTTACATCATTTTATTTTTTTATTGTCTATTA
>JAURNZ010000070.1 GCA_030829925.1 Gammaproteobacteria bacterium
ATAAAATATAATCAAAAATTGGCAAAAAAGGCAATGTGTACTATAACTTGATCAAAGCTTTTTTGGGTCATCTCACTAATGACACAAAATAATCCCAAATGTTAATTGAAAAAGGAGTTTAAATCAATGAAAACATTTAATAAAACACTATTGTTAGCTGCAGTACTAGCTTCAGCTGCCAATGCAAATGTTCAAGTCACTGGTGATGCCACCATTGGTTTGCTATACACTTTAAAAAATAGTCCGACTAACAAAGAGGACAAATTTACTGTTCAAGCTGGTAACCAATCACAAGGCTACACACACATCAATTTTGCAGCTGCAGAAGGTGGTAAAGGTGGTCAAGGCGCTTACTTATTCATGGAAACGCTAACAGACCTTGATGGAGACAACGCAAACTTTCAATTTAATATGGGTGAAGAGTTTATAGGTTATAGAACAAGCATGTTTGACATTCGTCTGGGTCAAATAGATTCATTAATGTATTCATGGGTTGGTACAAGTAATGAAAAAATGTTATACGCAGATAATATTGCGATTCAACCTGCACTTGATGATTTTAATTCAAATATGTTAAGACTTACCACAAGACTTGGTAAAACTTTGGTAGCGGCAGATGTTCGTCTTCAAGATGATGGCAACGACTATGACGCTTATGACATTGGTGCAAGAGCGTCACTCGGAAAAGCAGACATTAGTTTAGTTTATCAGGGCATTCCAGACATTAACACAACTGCCTTTGATAATCGAAACACAACAGCTGCCAGCATTAGTTATGATATTACAAAAAACCTAAATGTCATGGGTACGTATGCTAATTATTCAGAAAAGCATGCTAATAATGGTGAAGATCAATCATATTCATTAGGAATAACTTATAATAATGCTTCAGTATTATATCAAACCAGTCCAGATACTGATCAAGCAAGGCTAAACTTAATGTATCAATTCCCTGTAAGTAAAAGCACGACCTTTGGTGTAGAAGCTCAGTTTGCAGATAAATTCTACTCTAATAATGACCCAACTAAAACAGTCGATAATGAATTTGTTGTAGGTTATATACACTATGAACTTTAATCAATAAGTTTTAATCAAAAAAGCCAGTACAAACTGGCTTTTTTTTGGGGGGGAATCATAAAACAAAGTCTGAATCCACGTAAGACATAGATCACACAAAGAAAGTTTAAATTCATTGGTTTACAACAGATATTTCTATCAAAAGAACACTTTCAATAAAATAAATATATATATTTATTCATACACTTAAGCAATTAAAGCAAAAATAAATATAGATAAAACCTTTTAAAAAGCTTGCAACTATCAATAAATACGGTATGATAGGGTTATTTGATTATCAAATGGGAGCTTAATAGTGAAGAAATTAAATAAAACAGTATTGCTTGCTGCTGTATTAGCATCAGCTGCAAACGCAAATGTAAACGTTAGCGGTGACGCTACAATCGGTTTCAAGTATTTAACCAACACTAATACTGATGCAAACAAAGACAACCTCTTTGTTTCAGAAGGTAATGATGAAAATGGTAACGCACATTTAGTGTTTTCTGCCACTCAAGGCGGCAAAAGTGCTGATGGTGCATATGCTTTAATTAGCTTTGACTTTGCAACTTCAGGTGCTACAACTTTACCAATCGATCAAGCTTACGTAGGTTACAAAGCTAAGAAGTTTGACATTCGCATGGGTCAATTAGATTCATTAACTTATACATGGGTTGGTAGTGCTAATGAGCATATGTATTACGCAGACAATATTTCTGTTGTCCCAGCAAGAGATCAACAACTTGCTGACTCTGTAAGAGCTACAACCAAACTAGGCTCAGTGACTCTTGGCGCGTTTGCTCAATTACCAGGCAGTGTATCTTATGATTATGCAGTCTATGATCTAGGTGCAAAGTTTGATATTGGCAAATTTGGTCTTGCAGTAACACACCAAGAAGCCAATGATGCTATATCAACCAACAGCTATGAACACAGAGATACAACATCTGCAGGTCTTAACTATGCACTAAAAAATCTTTCAAGCGCTAAATTACTTAAAGGTTTAGAACTGTCAGCAACATATGCTAGTTACTCAGAACAAACAACTGCAAATAGCGGCAGACAATCTGAAGACAGCTCATATTCTATAGGTCTAAAAATGAATAACACTTCAGTTTTATATCAAACAGGTATAAACTATGACCAAGATCAATGGAATATTCAACACTTACGTCCTCTAAGTGCAAATACTGATTTTGGTATTACTGGACAAATTTCGTCTAAGTATTACGCTTCTGCAAGTGGATCTACAAACTCAAATGAAACACAAGGCGATGAATTTGTAGCTGTATTCATGACTACAAGATTCTAATTGATCATTTCAGTTTAGAGAAAAAAACCAGGGCAATACCCTGGTTTTTTTTAACTTTATGAGATACATTAAATACAATAAATATATACTTATCACACTTGTTGCATTATGCTGGGGGATACATCCAAGCATATCTAAACTTGCAATGGCAGCACATGCAAACGCTTATATGATTGTCCTCATGCAAAATATAAGTATCATTTTCATAAGCCTTCTAATCAATGCACTCTATCCACTACCAAACATATTTAATAAAAAACATATTAAATATGCACTTGCAGGCTCATTACTGAGCTATGGGATAG
This sequence comes from Gammaproteobacteria bacterium, assembly GCA_030829925.1. Classification (GTDB taxonomy): domain Bacteria; phylum Pseudomonadota; class Gammaproteobacteria; order Comchoanobacterales; family Comchoanobacteraceae; genus JAURNZ01. The sequence goes on from JAURNZ010000070.1 coordinate 2,674, forward strand.
CAATCCCCATCATGACCATGACAACCAAGCATTTAATGATTTTGCACATACTGTTGTTGATTGGTTTAGCACCCTTGTTTACATATTTAATTGCACTAATGATTAGGCAAAGTAGCTTACATCGAACCCGATTAGTCAGCACATTAATTTCATTTTTAGCTCTTTTTATCTTATTCTTAAATGATATAGTGACTCAATCACAGATAAGTAAGTGGTATTTAATCATACTTCTTACACCCCTTGCATTTGCGGTTCTTAACAACATCATTAAAACTTGGGCCAAACATGAACTTCATGTCATTGGCTTGGTATTTTATCAGAATGTTTTTTCGGCATGCTTAATAAGCTTTATATTAATTTTTACCCATCATTTATATACACCGACTCAATCACTAACGCCAAATTTTTTAATGCTCATTTTAATATTATCAACACTTCATCTTTCAGGCCAATTTTTTTTCTATCGTCTCATCCAAGTAGCAAATATTGTATTTTCAAGTCAAGCAAGTAATTTATCAATTATTATTGGTGTTTTATGGGCAATTTTCATTGGCCATGAGGATTTGTCGACAAGCTTCTTTATAGCAATGGCAACCATGTTGTATGGGGTATATTTATCACAGAAATAAATATTTTTTCAATAATTATTTCCTTTACGATAGATATACCTTATTATAGTATTATGAAATTTTTAAAAAAAATCGTATTGCTCATATTTTCCCTATTCTCACTCCATGCAGATGCATTGACCGTAACAGGTAAAATATTTGTTGGACCAACTTTTTATCTAAAAAATCCTAATTCCACCCCCACATCTGAAGATAAGTTTGCAATTGATACTGCAGCA
>JAURNZ010000071.1 GCA_030829925.1 Gammaproteobacteria bacterium
ATAATGTTCCAAAGACAACTGGGTAATCTCTTTGAATGGTCGCCTGATATCCCAATAAACCGAGCCCATCAAGAGAAAATATAATTTCAACGAGCAATGAACCTGTAAAGAACATGCCAACAAAAGCAGCAGGAAAACTAGAGATAATCACTAGCATGGCATTTCTAAAAACATGTCCAAATAAGACTTTTTTCTCGTTCAAACCTTTTGCTCTAGCCAAATTTACATATTGTTTATTAATTTCTTCAAGAAAAGAATTTTTTGTTAGTAAAGTCATCCCTGCAATGCTACTGACTATAATTGAAAGCAACGGTAATGTAAGGTGCCAAAAATAACTGATGATTTTTTGCCCAAATGATAGTTGATCAAAATGATCAACAAATAATCCACGCATTGGAAACCAATCAAAATAATTACCTCCTGCGAAGAGGATTAGCAACATTATTGCTAATAAAAATGTTGGAATAGCATTGCCAACAATAATAACTGACGAAGAAATCACATCAAAACGACTACCATGTCGAACCGATTTTAAAATTCCTAATGGGATAGCAATTAAGTACATAAGCAAAGTAGACCATATACCCAATGAAGCAGATACTGGCAGCTTTTGAAAAATTAAGCTTAAAACCGAATCGTTTTTATAAAAACTATCCCCTAAATCAAACAGAGCATATTGCTTTAGCATCTCAAGATACCTTTTGCCAATAGGCTTATCGAAGCCATAGCTTTTACGAATTGATTCAATGATTGCTGGATCAATGCTTCTACTAACCTCGTAACCATGACCAGATTTAGATTTTTGGACCGGCATAAAGTCACCCTGTGAACCAGTTAGACGTCCCTCTTGGCCATACCCTTGAAGTTTTGCAATTGCTTGTTCAACTGGTCCACCAGGCACTGCCTGAATAATGAAGAAATTAAGCGTTAAAATACCTAATAGCGTAGGTATTACAAGAATTAATCGCTTAATTATATATCCGAACAAACCTTTCTCCCAATCATTGCCGTTATATGCAATATACCCTGGCATGAATTTTTTTTGCAAGTAAATTCCTTGCAAGTTTAAATAATTTAATACATAGTAATTGGTTTAAGATAAGAGGGAATACGATGATACCAAGCAAGGCTCAGAAAGTTGGCGCAACTATGCTAATAGCAGGCACAGCCATCGGAGCTGGTATGCTAGGCATGCCAATTGTATCTGGGGTATGCGGCTATTTTGCATCTATTTGCCTAATTTTATTTTCCTTTCTATTGATGCTTGCAAATTTATTCCTTTTGTTAGAAGCAACACTTTATTGCAAAGACCCTTATGCAAACATTATTAGTTTAGCAAGAGAGCATTTAGGCACTGTATGGTCTATTATCTGTTGGACTTGCTTTATGCTGTTACTCTATGCAGTAGTTGCCTCTTATATAAATGCAGGGGCTGACTTAATGACACAAATGTTTGAAGCTACATTCCCAATGGAAATCGAAGTATGCATGTTGATTTTTTCTGCTATCTTTGGCTCAATTATTTTATTGGGAGTGTCCTCAATTGATAAAATGAACAGGATTCTGATGGTTGGGTTAATTGTAACCTTTATTCTTATAATAGCATTGATGACACCATTTCTTTCACTAAAAAAACTATCTATGCATGGGCAGCTTAAATATATACCAAACGCCTTTCCAATCATCGCTGCAGCTTTCACATCTCATCTTGTTTTACCAAGTGTAAGAGCCTATATCCAGAACACAGAAAGTCTAAAAAAAATCTTATTGATTGGCAGCTTAATTCCACTGATACTCTATATTATGTGGCAAACAGCAGTAGTAGGTATTGCTGAAAAGACTGGTGCATATTCACTACTGGGCTTTGCTACTACACGCTCTCCGATTGGAGATTTTCTAGACTTTTTAATTGTCAAACATCAATTATATATGATTGGTTCAGTCACGGAACTATTCTTCTTATTTGCAATTACAACTTCATTTCTTGGCGTCTTATTAAGCCTAAATGACTTTTTAGCAGATGGACTAAACATTACTGAAAAAACAATGAAAGTAAGATTCAAACTACTTACACTCTCAATAGTGCCACCCTTATTTTTTGCAATTTTTTCGCAAAGTGCATTTACGCTAACATTAAATTTTGCCGGATTATTCATAGCCATCCTATATTGTATTATTCCTGCATTGGTTGTAATTAAAAATCGAAAAAATCAGAATACTGCTGAATTTGTATTACCAGGTGGGTGGCCAGCGATTGCTGTAATCCTATTTTTTGGCATCTTATTTGCTATCTTAAGTTTAATGAGCAGTCAAGGTTGGCTACCTCACCCATGATGCAACCAAGAGAACGCTTTCTTAATTTTCTAAGTCATCAAGAAATTGACAGGCCGCCCATCTGGCTGATGCGACAAGCCGGCCGCTATTTACCAGAATATCTTGAAACTAGAAAAAAAGCTCTATCGTTTAAGAACCTTTGTTATGATCCTGAATTAGCATGTGAAGTTGCATTGCAACCATTAGATAGGTTTGACTTAGATGCCTCAATCGTTTTTGCAGATATATTAAATTTAATAGAAGCCTGTGGTATTCCAGTTGAATTCCAAGATAACGTAGGTCCAATCATCACACAGCCTTTCAGGCATACAAATGATTGTGATAAACTGAAACCCTTTGATCATCAGTTAGATAGTGTCTTAAAAACCATTCAACTCATTCGCAATAATGCACCCAATAGGGGCATGATCGGCTTCATTGGAAGCCCATGGACACTAGCATGCTATGCAGTAGAAGGAAAAATCACCAAAGACTTGAAGCACATCAAAGCGCTTCTTTACAGTGAACCCGAAACATTAAGGCATTTACTTGACCATCTCACAATAGCAGCGACTAAATTTGCCCAACAACAAATTGACGCTGGATGTGATTGCATCATGATATTTGACACATGGGGCGGGTATTTGCCATATAATTTATTCAATCATTGGTCCCTATCTTTTCAACAAAAAATTGTTCAGTCATTGAAACCACATCCAGTATTTTTGTTTACGCGAGGAAGTCATTCGTACTTAAATAAAATCATTGATACCAAACCGGCAGGTATTTGTATTGACTGGACCTGTCCTCTGGATGAAACTTTAAAGCGTTGCCAAGCAAACAACATCATATTACAAGGTAATTTTGATCCCTCTTTATTGCTCGCCACACCAAATAAATTTGCTTCAATAATTGACAACACACTAAACAAAATAACCAACCATAACAATTACTTACCATCTCTAGGCCATGGTCTAATGCCCCATATAGACCCAAGTCATGTTGCCCTTTTTGTTGAGCACCTTAAGGCATATAACTGGCAATTATCTTGACTTTTAAACACTGACTGTGTCATGATTGATCTATGGAAAATGACACGAGAAAAAAACTAGTCGTCTCAAAATCTGAACTTCCAGTTACATGCCCTTTACCAGGCGAAGAAATGTGGTGCATGCACCCGAAGGTAACTATCCCTTTAGACCAAACTGACAAATATAATTGTCCTTACTGTGGTCGTCTATTCATTCTGGATACTAAAAGTAGCTGATTTTATGATCAACACATTAACCAAAACCATTACCCGAAAAATTCCCCATCCATATATTTCGGTGTTTATGGTCGGTCTAGGTTCATTGTTTTACATATATGAATTTTTTATACGAGTTATCCCAAGCGTTATTACAACTGAACTTATGCATGAGTTTTCTCTGAATGCTTCTATGCTTGGGTTCATATCTTCGCTATTCTATTATGCATATACAGCAATGCAAATTCCCTCAGGCCTTATGTGTGATCGCTTCGGACCAAAGCGATTATTGATTATTGGTCTTTTTGGATGCGGTCTTGCAACTGTTTTCTTTGGTAACACAGATTCAATCTCTTCCATCAGTATTGCTAGATTTTTTAGCGGGGCCATGTCTGCTTTTGCGTTTATATGCCCATTGGTTTTAACAACCAATTGGTTTCCTTCACATTACTTTGCGCTGATTACTGGCATTATACAAACGCTCGGATGTTTAGGCGCTATCTTTGGCGGAGGACCACTTGCCATCTTAGTTGTTAAGTACGGCTGGCGTTCGACACTAATTCATGCAGGTTTTATCGGTATTATCTTATCCTTAATGATCCTTTTTTTCCTCAAAAACAAACCAAAAGATCCCGAAACACAAGCATGGCTAAAAGCTTGTCATGCTCATACACTTGGCGATGACCATCGCATTACAAACGAATGGCAACGTTTGTGTAAAATCATTACAAAAAAACAAAACTGGGTCATTGGATTTATAGGCTTTTGTTGCTGGGGGCCCATTGCTGTATTTGGTGAGCTGTGGGGCGTACAATCCATCACCCACATGTTCCAGCTTTCAAATGAAGCAGCAGCCACTCACTTACTTTGGATATGGGTCAGCATTGCCATTATGAGCCCAATTGTAGGCTGGTGGTCAGATCATATTAAAAGCCGTCGTATTCCATTAATCATTTGCTTTAGCGTTGGCATCACCGCCACACTCATACTTAATATGAGCCATCATCTATCACCAATGTTTTTTGATGTTGTCTTGTTTATGTTAGGCACATCTGCTGCATCTCAACCGGTGACATTTGGATTAATCAAAGACCAAAACCCTATTTCTGTTGCAGGCACTGCGATAAGCTTTAACAATATGTCAGTAATCTTTGGTGGTGTTTTATTACAACCTTTATTTGGATGGATTTTAGATATCTTTTGGACAGGCCAAATATCTGATAAAGGCGTTAGATTATATTCTGCGGTTGAATACCACGACGCCATGTGGATCTTACCTGTTTGCTGCATAATGGGCTTGTTTGCAAGCTTTTTTCTTTTACAAGAAACACATTGTAAGCGTCACTACCATTAGGGGGTTTTATGCCTAAAAAGCATCATGCATCTATTGCTGTATTAATTTTGATTGTTGCATCCTTGCTTTATGTTTATGAGTTCTATCTCAGAGTTATTCCAAGCGTTATCACAGAAAACTTAATGAGAGATCTAAACATCAATGCCCATCAACTTGGTGTCATTTCATCAATGTTCTACGTATCATATACTTTCATGCAAATTCCCGCTGGACTTTTGGTAGATAGGTTTGGACCAAGAAGGTTACTTACCGTAGCAACCATCATTTGTGCCATTGCAACAATGTTGTCAGGTAGTGCCACGAACCAATCCACAGCTGCAATTAGTAGATTCTTAATTGGCTTTGGCTCATCTTTTGCTTATGCCTGCCCATTATTAGTAGCAAAATATTGGTTTTCATCAAATCGTTTTGCCATGATCGGCGGCTGCATACAAGCCTTAGGTGCTCTGGGTGCTATCATTGGCAATGAACCCGTAGCATATTTAACAGAAAATATTGGCTGGCGTCAAACATGTTTGAAATCAGGCATATTTGGTTTACTACTAGCTTTGGTTATTTGGCTAATTGTACGTGACAAACCAACACAACCACAAAGACATCATCATGCCATGCAACAAATGAAAGAAAGTAAACGTCTTAAAGTTGTGATACAAAATCCCCAAACTTGGTTTGTGGCCATAATGGGCTTTTGTTACTGGGCACCAATGACTGTATTTGCTGAACTCTGGGGTAGAACTTTTATAACTCAAACTCATGGCATCTCAATCACACAAGCAAGCCTTATGATGAGTTGGGTGTGGGTTGGTGTCGCTTTGGGTGGACCTATATTTGGCTGGCTGTCTAACCGGATAAACTCAAGAAAAAAGCCTATTTACTTAAGTTATATCATCATGCTTTTGACAACCTATTCTTTAATCTATACCCCCATCAATAACAGCATCATCATTGACATGGGCTTATTTTTCTTTGGCTTTGCATCAGCAGCACAGTGTGTCACATTTGGCTTAGTGAGTGATAATAATCCGAGAAACGTGATTGGAACAGCCATTGGATTAAACAATATGGCTGTAATTGCTGGCGGCATCATCTTACAACCATTAGTCAGCTCACTATTAGAATATTTCACAGCCGATCATGTGACAAATGCCGAGACTGTATTCAACCTAGTTGACTTTCAGTCAGCATTTATTTTAATGCCTATCTGCACATTAATTGGCTTATTAACATGTATTTGTTTAGTTAAAGAAACTAATGCAAGAAGCTTATACTAAGGCTTCTTTTTCAAGAATTGCAGATTTTAAAAGCTGTTGTGCATTTTCTCGAGCGGCATCATTAATTTTCTCACCAGCCAAAAGCTCAGCAATCCCATCAATTCTCTCATGGTCATTCAACCACTTAAAGTTTATACAAGCTTGATCACCTTTTACGCCTTTTGATATGTATCCATGCTGATCTGCCATCATTGCCATTTGTGGCAAATGGGATATGGCGATGATTTGGTGCTTTTTCGAGCGTTTATAGAGCAGTTGAGCTACTTGCTCGGCTACTTGCCCACTAATACCTACATCCACCTCATCCAGAAGCTGTATGGGCTTCATATGAGATGCACAATGCTCTTGCAATGCTAACCCAACACGTGACAACTCACCACCCGATAAAGTTTCTTTAAGAGACTGCGGCATCTGTCCAGGGTTAGTGCTCATTAAAAATTGACAGACGTCTGAGCCTCTTTTACTAGGATCACCCTCGGTCATATTGATAAAAAATAATGCGTGTTGCATGCCAAGCGTTTGAACAGAATCAGTCATTTTTTTAGCCAAATCAATTGCTATTAGTTTACGTTGTTGCGTAAGTGATTCAGCATACTGGTTATAATTTTTTTCAGCTTTTTGGCAGGCATCGAATGCTTGATTCTCATCCAAGTTAGACAACGTTTGCATGGTTTCTTGAATTTGTTCAAAAACCTCATATAACTCGTAGGGCTGACAGCGGTGTTTTCGTGAAAGCTCATGCCAAGCATTTAAGGTTTCTTGTAAATCGTCATACTTTGACTGATCTAAACGCGTTTGTAAAAATTCATCAAGTGCCATGATTGTTTTATCTTGGGCACTTGAAAAATGCACCAATGTTTCTGTCACCTCATAATCAGGGTACACATCTTTTATTTGTCCAATTTTATCATCTAAGTTAGATGAATTAAGGTCTTGGTAAATACCTTTAACAAGATCTATCGTACGTTTTTTCTGTATTTCTATATCAAGCTGTTGATTCAACTCATCATATGTACACATATTCTGAAAAAAATTAGCTAACTCTTGATAAAAATGCTCAATGGTCAGCTCGTCATGACTACTTTTTAGTTGACGAAGTATTTTAAGCTGATGCTTACACTTTTGCCATTCTGTATATGCAACCTCAACCTCAGTGCGATCAATTGTACCAAAGTCATCTAGCCAATCTAAATGAAGGTCATCATTGAATAAATCAAGCTGCTGATGTTGTTGTCGATGACAAAAATGTGCATCCCTTATTTTAATAATATCAACTAATTTTATCGGTTTACCATTGCATTTGTAAACAGACTTGCCTTGTTTGATTGTGCGCTCCAAATCAAAACTCTGCTTGTCATTCATATAGTTTTTAAACGTATGAAAGCACACTTTATCTACTTTTAAAGAAGCTTTTATCGTAACAGGTTTTGATTGATCTAATGCAGAATTACCTTGCGTTCTTGCGCCAAACAAAACACCCAAAGCATTAGTAATCATTGACTTTCCTGATCCTGTAGGCCCTGTAAGCACATTAAAGCCAGGCTCAAATGACAATTTCAATGCGTCAATTAAAATATAATTTTCAATGCTAAGCCAATTAAGCATCGAGTATTTTCTCCCAATGTAGTTTTTGTTTCAACGTCGCATAAAATGAATAGTTAGATTGATGAATCAATCTAACTTGTTCGGAAAAAGCCTGAATCTGTACTTTATCATCGTTATTAATTTTTTCAGCCTCTCGACCATCACTTGAGATGCAAGGTGTAACACGATCATTGTCACAAACTTGGATGGTAATTTTCTCATGCTCTGGTATGACTATGGGTCTAGAATTTAATTTATGCGGACACACTGGTATAACGATGAATGAATTTGATTCTGGATGAAGAATTGTACCACCCGCACTCATGGCATGTGCTGTTGAACCCGAGGGTGTTGCGATGATAAGCCCGTCTGCGGAATATTGACAAACACTTTCATCATTGATCAACATGGTAAGAGACATGATTTTGCCAACCTCTTGCCTTGAAATAAAGACTTCATTCATTGCAAGCGCTTGTTTTTCACCATGCTTAATACTGAGCAAAGTTCTTCTTTCTTCTAAGTAATCACCTTCCAAAACAGCCTCTATACCGCTAAAATCACCCGGATTGTGATCTACTAAAAAGCCTAGTTTCCCAGTGTTAATGCCAAGAATCGGTACATTATAATGTACTGCTTTATTTGCAGCTGAAAGCATTGAGCCATCACCACCAATAACGACCATTAAATCGTTATTTTTTATATCATCGTCACCCAATTGAGGCACATGCGTAATATTCATCAGTGATGCTGTTTCTTTATAAATAGAAACTTGAAACAATCTAGACTGTAACCAATCAATCACTGCTTTAACAACATCAACAGACTTTCCCTGGATAGAATAAATTAAAATACGTTTAAATTGAAATGACATAGTACACTCGCTTTATTGAGTCATTTTAGCTAATTGTCCAATAAGATCAAGAAGATTGTTGTTCTTAATATCATTGTTAGTTAGAATATGACCTATGAGATTCATTATAACATGTTTATTATTTATTTTGTTTGCTGGTTGTTCAAACTTTCCATATATGCCTAATGTAGAGCAAGGTAGCCCTATTAATACGGCAGAATTTAAAAAAGTTCATATAGGTGACGATGAAGCCACTGTTGTAACCACACTTGGGCAACCAAGCTTCAAGCATATCGATCATAATAATCAATGGTACTATATGGTTGAAAACTCTAAATATAAAAAACCATTGGTATTTAAACTCGTTTTCAACAACAACCATTTGATGTCTATTAGACCCAATCAATCAGTTTGATTTTTTTCTTCTGAGTCTAATTTCATTTGGTGTTAAAGCTAAAGGCCGATATAATTCAATTCTATCACCCGCTTTAACAACTTGATCTAATTTAACTTGTCGTCCCCAGATGCCAACAACGTAAGCTTTAGAATCATACGACCAAGGCAACACCTTTAAAGTAGCTTGCACACTCATCGGCGAATCTTCCAAAGCAATACATGCCCAATGAAAATTTTCCTTTGATGAAAACCAAATGACTTCCGCATGTGCTTTATTAGTCATAAACTACTTGTGCTCTTTTTGTAAAAGTATCAACTAATTGCTCAATGGTTGAATGTAGAATTGGCTTGATCATCCAAGCTGTGGCAGAGGCAGAAATTTCAAACTCAATATCCATTTCAATCGATGTACCACTACCGACAGGTTTAAAAGACCAATATCCGCCCAGTGACTGAAAAGGTCCTGACATCAAGTTAAGCTCGATACGACTATAAGGGGTCAATGTGTTCTTAGTTTTGAATGTTTGTTGAACGGGACCTAAACTAAATGTAAGCGCTGCAACCATTTGATTCGCTTTTTCAGATAAGACTTTACTTTCTGAACAATATGGCACAAATGCTTTGTACTGATTGACATCATTGACTAAATCATACATTTGTTTTGGGGTGTAAGAAACAACACTTTGGCGCTTTACTTGTATCATGAGTTGACGAACTTCGAATTTATGGTAGATAATATAGTCATGGCATTAACTAATGATAAAACGATTGCAAGCAATCGTAAAGCAAAACATGACTTTCACATTGAGGACACTTATCAAGTAGGTCTAGTCTTAAATGGTTGGGAGGTTAAAAGCGCTAGAGCCAAAACAATTCAGCTCAAAGATAGTCATGTACATTTCAAACATGGTGAAGCTTTTTTGAGCAAAGCTCATTTCTCAGTGCCAAAAACTACCTGCGCATATACCAAAGCTGACCCAACAAGAGCAAGAAAGATTTTAATGCATCGTAGAGAGCTAGACAGACTTATTGGCCAAGTACAGCAAAAAGGCTACACACTCATTCCACTTGATTTATATTGGCATAATAACAAAGTAAAAATGACTTTAGCATTAGGCAAAGGTAAAAAGCTTTATGATAAAAGAGCCAGTCTTAAAGAAAAAGAATGGAAACGCAGTCAAGATCGGGCTTACAAAGAAAGTCAAAAATAAAAATTGTATAAAATTCAATCCATTGTGTTTCATGCTTTTTAGATGCCAGAAAAACCCTTTGATCATCACAAATTAAATGCTATCATCATTGAGAATTTATGGTGTAGATCCAATGTCATGAATCCCAAACGAGCCCTTTTACAAGGGCTTTTTTGTTATCTTTTTTCTTTAAAAAAATTTTTTAATAATGCACTGGCTTCATTAGCCAAAACACCACCCTCGATCACCATGGTGTGATTGAGCGAAGAAGCTAGCTCTTCAAATGTTAATAAACTGTTTTTTTTGGGATCTTTAGCCGCATAAACCAAACGTTCGATACGTGCATGCACCATTGCACCCAAACACATGATACAAGGCTCTAAAGTAACGTATAACGTAGCACCATTTAAACGGTAATTGTTTAAATGTTGACCCGCCTGCCTGAGTGCGATAATTTCAGCATGTGCCGATGGATCCGATAAAGTTAGTGGTTGATTAAAAGCTTTAGCAATAAGCTCGCCATTGGAAACAATAACCGCACCAATAGGCACTTCATTGTTTACTTGAGCGAGCTTAGCTTGTTGAATGGCTTTAGCCATCCAATGGGTGTCATTATTCTTGATAGGCATCAATGCTGGATTGAATGACCGCCTTGGCGTGATTAACACCATGCCATTCTTTTACTTTAGCCCATTTGTTTTTTTCAAGATCCTTATAGTGAGCAAAAAAGTGCCCTATACGATCTAAAATGATTTGAGGCACATCAGCTAATGTTTGGTAATGCTCATATTCAGGTGCAATTTTACTATCAGGCACAGCCAATAGTTTATCGTCACCACCCTTTTCATCTTCCATGGTTAAAACACCTAATGGCCGACAAGCAACCAAAGCACCCGATATAATTGGGAATGGTGCTAATACACAGACATCAATAGGATCGCCATCGTCACATAATGTTTTTGGCACATAACCATAATCACATGGATAATGCATGGCTGTTGTTAAAAAACGATCTACTTCTAATAAACCAGAATCTTTACACACTTCGTATTTAACAGGTGTGCTATTGGCAGGAATTTCAATGATGACGTTGACAACGTCAGGTGCATTTTTGCCTGCAGAAATATTTTTCATAATCACCTCAAAATAAAGCTTTATATTATCAAGAAATGTTTTTCTTTACCATATCTAATATTATTGCCGCAAACTTTAAATACTATGTTCCTCGTGGAACAAAAAATCATTATTGATATTTTTATCTAGCCATATAAATAGCTAAGGTGATGCTAGTTG
>JAURNZ010000005.1 GCA_030829925.1 Gammaproteobacteria bacterium
TCAAAATCATCAATTTGATAGGAGAAGATGTCTTTGGGTTGTCGTTTGATGTTAAGTGTTGGTAGGTCATAGGGTGTTCTTTTAAGTTGTGTTTTTACTTGCTCAAAGTGATTGTGATAGATATGACAGTCACCACCAGACCATATAAACTCACCAACTTCTAAATTACATTGTTGTGCAATCATATGAGTTAGTAAACTATAGGATGCAATATTAAAAGGCACGCCTAAAAAGATGTCAGCAGAACGCTGGGTTAATTTGCAGGATAATTTATTGTCAGCAACATATAGTTGAAAGAAACAATGACAAGGTGGTAAAGCCATTTGATCTAATTGGCCAACATTCCAGGCACTGACAATGTGTCTTCTACTGTATGGATTATTTTTTAATCCATCAATCAAAGTTTGGATTTGATCATGCTTATTACCTGCTTGATCTTCCCAATGACGCCATTGGTAACCATATACAGGGCCTAGATTGCCATCCTCATCAGCCCATTCATTCCAGATTCTGACTTTATTCTCTTGTAGCCATTTAACATTGGTATCTCCAGATAAAAACCAGATGAGTTCTCCAATAACACTGTGAAAATGAAGTTTTTTTGTTGTCATGGCAGGGAAGCCTTTGCTCAAATCATAGCGTAATTCCATTGGGCTAAATAAACTTCTAGTGCCTGTGCCTGTTCGATCGCCTCGATCAATGCCTTGGTTTAATACAGTTTCTAAGAGTGATAAATAGTTTTTCAAAATTGCCCCCTGAATGTGTGATAAGTTTATTTTGTTGGAATATTTCTTAAAAGTCTACCATAATTAAATAGAACCATGATTGAAAATATAAATAACATCATTCGTAACTGGCTGCTTGAAGCTGCTGAGATCTGTCGAACATTCCCTAGAGAGGCTTTGGATGTTTCAGAAAAAAGTCCTGGTCATAAGGTCACAGCACTAGACTTTACAATAGATAGATTTTTAAAAAAAAATATTCGTGCTTTGTTCCCAGATCATCAGATTGTTTCTGAAGAAGGGAATGATTTGATTAATAGTGAATCTCCTTACACTTGGTTGCTTGACCCTATTGATGGGACATCGTATTTAATCCAAGGACTTCAAGCTTACAGCGTAGTTATCATGTTATTTAAAAATGATAGCCCCTTTGCCGTTGGGATTATAAATCCAGAAACCAATTCATACTGGGTTGCAACAAACGATTGCTTTGAAAGTCATATGCCTAATATCAATCGACTAGATTTTAAGGGTAAATTATTAGCAAGCCCAAATTATAAGTGCAAATCATCGTTGTTAACGCTGAATGTTCACCCTGTGGGTTCGATTGCATACAGGGCTTGCTTAGGGGTGTGTTGTGATAGTCTTGGTGTCTTATCATTGCAAAATCTTTCTAGTTGGGATTTTTTGCCTGCAACATTTATTGCGCAGTCAAAAGGGTTTTGTGTGAGTGACCTTGATGGTAATCCCTTGGTTTGTTCTCTGAAAGATACAAAAGCTAAAAGTAGGGGGCTAATCATTACAAAGACTAATGAACTAGAAAGTATCTTAAAATGGATTCATGTGTGAGAGGGGAAGATTTGGCCAGAGGCGGATTTGAACCACCGACACGAGGATTTTCAGTCCACTGCTCTACCCCTGAGCTACCTAGCCAATGCACCTATTTAACTCTATTACCCCTTGCTCAGTCAAGTTTAACTTTATATTTTAATGTTAAATAAATGATGATAATCAGATATGACATGATCTTTTGGGTGGTTTAATGATTGAAAAAAATGGTTTTTTTGGTAATTCTGGTCATGGGTGTGGTCGCACTAATGGAATGACATCAAACGATTCTTTTTTTTATGCTGCAACGTATCGATCAGCATATATGCCTAATATTGCATTACACATCAGTCATACATTTGATGAAAATACTTACGTTGTGAGTGTTATTGATGATAATGAACGGACACTATTTTACAGGCCATGTCAAAAATTTTATTTAATAACAGTATTTGATGTGTTTAACTTAAGCCGTAATCTTGATTTTCTATTATCAGGTTTAGAAATTATTACCCATCATGATGAGCATAAAGAATGTAATCTTTAAGTTGGTGGCTGGTAGTCTGGCGGCAATATAGAATCATCATTTTCAAATAAGAACTTAGTCATGGCTTCTTCTAAAAAAGCTCTACTTTTAGGGTCACGTGTATTCAGTCTGTATTCGTTAATTAGCATGACTTGACGATCCAGCCATAGTTGCCAAGCATCGGCAGAAATTTCATTATATATTTTTTCACCTAATTCCCCCGGGAATGGTGCTTGATCAAGTGATGGCTTTTTTTCATTCAATTTCTTGCAATGTATTGATTTGGTCATGGTGTATGATCTCTATAATGTCTCTAACAGGTTTTGGTATTCCTAATTGTAGTGCATCTTCAGGAGAAAACCAATGTTCAATCTGATCAAGAGGATCATTGGCAAGCAATGGTTTAATAATCCAAGTCTGATGGGTGAAAATATGTTTGATTGTATGATAGGTTCGAAGTACTTCAATTGTCTTGGGAAGCTCATCTGTTATTAAAGGTGTCCAAAGTCCGCCCCAAATTCCAGTATCAGGTCGCTTGATAAGACCAATTTTCTCTTGGTGAAAAGGGATGACTAAATGTTTGGTGAAGCTTGGTTTGGTTTTTATTATCTTTGGGTAGGGTAGATGCGCTGTGATGCCATGTTTATATGCGTAGCATAGGTTTTGTAAAGGGCATTGATTGCATTGTGGATGTGATTTGTGGCACACGCTGGCACCAAGATCCATCACGCCTTGTGTGTAAATATGACAATTTTTTTCAGGTGTTACCCAGTGACTCAGTTGCCATAACTCCTTTTGAGCGTGGTGACTTTGGCCGTCTAAATGGCGACCAAAGCATCTTGATAAAATACGCTTGACGTTGCCATCCAATATAACCCCAAAATTTTTATGCCCCAACGCCATAATGGCGCCAGCCGTTGATGGACCAATGCCAGGTAGCTTGGTTAA
>JAURNZ010000072.1 GCA_030829925.1 Gammaproteobacteria bacterium
AATTTTGTTAAAACCTTTTCCAAATAACGCAACGTCTGGAACAGCAGCCTATAGTAGTACTATAAGAAATTCAAGTTATTTAGTAAATTATCACGCATTTAAAACAGATATGTATAAATCTATTGATGATATTGTTGCTAAGCTAGACAAGCTTTTAATCAAAACCAAAGAAAAAGATTTTGATTCTTAGGCAAATGTATTGCCTAAGTAAATGGCTTTAACTGAATGGCAGCCAATAATTTCTTCAGGGCTGCCTTCAGCGATTAAACTCCCTTTGTGCATGACATAACCGCGATCACAAAACTTTAATGTTTCTCTAACATTGTGATCTGTGATAACAATGCCAACGCCATTTGTTTTAAGGTCTAGTATAATTTTTTGTATGTCATTTACAGCAACTGGGTCAACGCCTGCAAAAGGCTCATCTAACATGATCATTTTAGGCTCTAAAACTAATAATCTTGCAATTTCTATGCGTCGTCTTTCACCACCAGATACTGTTTTTGCCATTGAGTTTGTGATGTGTTGCAATCTTAGCTTTTCTAAAGTTTCATCGACTAAGTCTAGTTGCTGACCATGGGTTAAATCCTTTCGTGTTTCGATAGCAGCAAATAAGTTGTCTTTCACTGTCAGTTCTCTAAAAACTGAGTTATCTTGTGGTAAGTAGTAAAGACCTAATTTAGCTCTTTGTGAAAGTGTGTTTTTACTAATGTCTACTCCATTGAACTTAATGTTGCCTGAATTGGCTGCGATAATTCCAGATAAAATATGAAAAGTTGTTGTTTTTCCAGCACCATTAGGCCCAAATATTCCAACGACTTCAGCAGTTGATGCTTTGATAGTGACATCATTTACAATTTGATTATTGCGAACAGCATAGCGTAGATGCGTTCCTTCAAGACATATACTCATAAAAAAATAACAACATTTCGATCATTGTTTGTCAACTAAAATTCATCTTTTAGATTTCTTAATGTGCTAAATACAGCTAGTCTGGATGATAAGTTTGAGCAATTTTTTTGAATGTTTTTATGAATGGTCGGTTGATTAAGTCTTAGAAATGGATTGATCCTTTTTTCTTTAGCTAGTGTCGAAGGTAGTGTGATACTTTGATTGTTGGCCCAGTAAATATGTTGATCAATATCAAGATTATCGGGTTCAACAATTTTAGCAAAGCGCAGGTTGTTGAGCGTATATTCGTGTGCACAGTATACTATTGTTTCATCAGGTAATTTAGAGATTGTGTCCAAACTTTCTAGCATTTGTGCATGTGTTCCCTCAAAAACTCTGCCGCATCCAGCTGAAAATAAAGTGTCGCCAATAAATAGATGCTGACCATCATAATAAGCAATATGATCTAGGGTATGTCCTGGAACGGCTATGATATTAAATGTTATGCCTGCAATTTCTATTTTTTTGGAAGGATTTTTGACAGGTGATTTTAAATTTAGGTTATCAGGGCCATAGATTTGAATTTTAGGATCATACATATAAAGATCATCTACACCGCCAATATGGTCAAGATGATGGTGTGTAATCAATATCCCGATACATTTGAGTTGGTTTTCTGTTAAATATTTTTTTACTGGTTTAGCATCGCCTGGGTCAATGATGATTGCCCCCGCTTGAGTTTCTATGATCCATATATAATTATCTTTGAGTGCTGGAATTGCGTGGATGCTTATTTTTTGTTCATTCATATCTATAATTTTAGTATAAAGAAAAAATTAATGGTATTAAATTTACAAATTAATTCAAAGCTTTTAGAATAAAATAAGATATGGCCGATTATAAAACAACATCCTTAGTTGAGTGGCAACAAACTGCCAATGGAAAAAGATTGATGACTTTTGAACAGGCGCATCTTAAAAAGTTTATTTCTAATCATTATGCAGATAGGTTATTACAAATTTCTGGTAAACCTTTAATCGAAAGAAAGGATGTATACCATTATGTTCTTTTAGAGGAGCATATGGAGTCACAGATGGCTGCTGTACCAACGGTTAAAGCTAATATAAATTTAAAACTGCCCTTTAGAAGTGAGTCTTTTCACACCATTGTTAGTTGTCATGCACATGAGCGCGTAAGTTCTTTGCCTGCATTTCTAGAAGAGGTTGAGCGCATACTGCTGCCAGAAGGTAGTTTAATTATTTATGGCATTAGTTTTACAAGTATTTGGGCCATTGCGTTGATTTTTAAAATGCATTATGTACCTTTTTGTCAACGTCTATACAGTGATTTTGAAGTGAAAAAGCAGCTTAACAAGCTAGATTTACGGTTTCATACAATGGGATCTAGTGAGTTATTATTGTCTTTAAGGCAGAAGTATACGCTCGATTTAGCTCATCAAGCTCATTATGTGTTGATAGCAAAAAAAACAGTCTCAGGTATGATGCTTAATGTGTCGTTCTGACATAATTCCATTGGTCAGTAATTGAGTAGCTATTGTGATTACAATCATAATGAACAAGTTCTGCCATAAAAATAGACTGCCAAAAAAAAGTGCATCATAAACTAAGCTTAAAAGGACGATCATAATATTTATTTGTGTGCTAATAGTAGGGCCTGAACATTGGGTCAGGCGTATGAATAAATGATTGGCGAAAATGCTAATGAAAGAAACCATCAAAACCCAGTAGATCATGCCTGATGGGAGTGTGAATAATAGTAAGTCATTGTTTGTATGGTTTATAATAACCATGAGGATAAAAGTTAATGTTGCGCCAATGAGGTTTTGCCAAAAAAGAACAATTTCAGTGCAGAGGGTATTGTTTTTAAGAATAATTGCTTCAAAGCTAAAGACAACACTTGCGAGTAGAGTTAAGGGTAGATAGTGCCATGTGATGTGCTGGACATGGTTAAATTGGTTGGTTAATAAAATAACGCAGGCGCCACTGGTTAAAATGCCTATGTTTTGATGTTTGGTTGGTCTGAAATTATTCATTAGGCACTCCAGAATTACTGTTGTAAAAGGAATAAACAGTAATGCAATAGTAACATTGGTAACTGATTGAGATAGCAATAAGTAGTTTAAGATCGATACGCCAAGAAAATTTCTTAAAAAACCTAACAGTGCCAACCTGAACATATCATTTTTTTGGATGGTTGCAAATAATGCTTTTTGCTTAAATGTTAAGAAAATAATTAATGTAGAACTAATGCATTGATATAAACTTACGGGCCATACGGTCCCGCCATGCAGTCTTACATATTTAACCATTGGAAAAGTTAATGACCATAGAGTGCTGATGGCTATGAATTTTAAAAAATTTTCGTTTTGTTTCATAATTAAAATCTATCATGTGTAGATCACTATGTTCAATAATTCAACCAAAATAAGCAGAATTTTAGTTGACTTTATTTTAATAAAGCATATTATAAAAACTCATGGAGGGGTTCCCGAGCGGTCAAAGGGATCAGACTGTAAATCTGACGGCTCAGCCTTCGAAGGTTCGAATCCTTCCCCCTCCAATGCTAAGTGCGGGTGTAGTTCAATGGTAGAACCTCAGCCTTCCAAGCTGATGGCGTGGGTTCGACTCCCATCACCCGCTCCAGCCCACATAGCTCAGTGGTAGAGCACTTCCTTGGTAAGGAAGAGGCCACCGGTTCAATCCCGGTTGTGGGCTATGTCTTTAAAAAAACTCCTTGCGTTATATAATTTTAATCTGTAAAATAAAGTTTTAATTTTTATAAAATTGTTTAATACTTTCATATAAATTTTTAGGAGTCAATATGGCAGCAGAATATCAAAGAACGAAACCACATGTTAACGTAGGCACAATTGGCCACGTTGATCATGGTAAAACAACGTTAACAGCAGCGTTAACAACAGTTGCG